>DASSVY010000317.1:0-3975 GCA_035705535.1 Gaiella sp.
GCGTCCTCGTGCCTGCCGATCGTCCTCCAGATCCCGATCTTCATCTCGCTCTTCTACGTCCTCAAGGACTTCGAGCGGGAGATCTTCCCGAGCTACCCGGGGTCGAGCCTCGAGTTCCTGGGTCTCGTCGACATCACGCAGCCGACGATCGAGAGCTGGGGCCCGCTGCTGCTCGCCGTGTACGTCGCGAGCCAGCTGACCTCGTCGTACTACATGTCGATCTCGATGCAGAAGGCGCAGCGGATCCTGATGATGGTCCTGCCGATCGTCTTCATCCCGTTCGTCCTGCGGTTCCCGGCGGGGCTGATGATCTACTGGATGACGACGAACCTCTGGACGACCGGCCAGGGCTTCGTCACCCGCAGGCTCATGCCGCGGCCGAGCACGTCGGCGAAGAAGAGCTCGCGGACGCCAGCCAAGGACGAGCCCAAGCCGGCACCCCAGAAGGCGAAACAGGCAACGGGGCAGAAGCCCACGCCCCAGTCGGCCGACGGCACCGCACGCGCCGTCGCGGGCCCGCCGCGACGCGTCAAGCGCAAGCGCAGCGGAGGGGGCCGGAGACGGTGAGCGACGAGGTCTCCGTCGAGGCTACGGGGGAGACCGTCGGCGAGGCGAAGTGGGCCGCGCTCCGGGAGCTCGAGCGCCTCGCGCCGGGCCTCGATCGCGACGGGGTCCGCTTCCAGGTCGTCAGCGAGGGCGAGCGAGGTCTGCTCGGCGTCGGCTATGCGCCGGCCAGGGTCCTCGCGAGTGCCGAGCGACCGCCTGCCCCCTCGCGGCCGCCTGTGCGCCCCGAGCCCGCCGACGAGGGCGAGCATGCGGTCGCCCGCGAGCTGCTCGAGCGCGTCGTCTCGACGCTCGGGCTCGACGCCACGGTACGGGTCGAGGACGACCGGGACGAGGTGCTCGCGACGGTGACCGGCGCCGACCTCGGGGTGCTCATCGGCCGTCACGGTCAGATGATCGACTCGCTCCAGTACCTCGCGAACGCGATCGCCCACCGGGCCGTCGGCGAGGATCGCCGGCGGATCGTGGTCGACGCGGCCGGCTACCGTGCTCGTCGCGCCACGACGCTCGAGGCGCTCGCGCGCCGGACGGCCGAGCGGGCCTCCGCGACCGGCCACCGGATCGAGCTCGATCCGATGAGCGCCGTCGAGCGCCGGGTCGTCCACGAGTCGCTGAAGGACGATCCGGAGGTGACGACCGCGAGCGAGGGCACGGAGCCGAACCGCTTCGTCGTCGTCGTTCCCCGCCGCGTCGCCGACTGAGCCCGCGCGTCGATGGAGGTCGCGCTCCTCGATCGCTGGCTAGACGCCGTCGTCACGACCCCGGGGCTGACGGCGATCGAGGACCTCGCCGAGGCGCGCCGCGTGCTGCTCGACGACGCCCTGCGGGCCGTCCCGCTCGTGGAGGCGGAGAGCGGCCCGCTCGTCGACGTCGGCTCGGGTGGCGGGACCCCGGGGATCCCGCTCTCCGCGTCGCTGCCCTCGCTGGAGGTGACGCTCCTCGAGGCCGAGCGACGGAAGTGCGACTTCCTCGAGCGCTGGACACGGGAGCTGCCGAACCTCCGTGTCGCGTGGGGCCGGGCCGAGGAGCAGCCGCTCCACACCTTTGGTGTCGCAGTCGCGAAGGCGCTCGCGCAGCCGCCGACCGCCGTCGAGTGGTGCCTCCCGCTCGTCCGCGAGGGGGGTGCGGCGATCGTCTGGGTCGGGCCGTCCGTCGACCTTGCGCGCGTCGGCCTCGTCGCGGAGCGGCTGGCGGCGCGGGTCGAGAGCGCCGACGCAGGGCTTGTCGTCCTGCGCAAGGTTGGCCCGACGCCGGCAGGATTCCCGCGTCGGCCCGGGATGGCGCGCAAGCGCCCGCTCGCGTGACGCGGCGGCGAGGAGTGACAGGAGGCGCCGCGAAACCGGCGCTGTGGACGACGACGACGATCGAGAGGTCAAGCTCGAGGCCTCCGCCTCGCTGTTCGACTCGGCCGCGGACGAGCTCGACCTTGCGGGCGCGCACGCCCGCAAGGCGGCCGAGCACTTCCGAGAGGGCGACATCCCACGCGCCATGTCCCATGCGTGGGCCGCGCTCGGGCACTTGAAGACGGGTGAAGACCGGCTCGTCGTGCAGGCGCGAGAGCACCGGCAACCCCCCTCCGCAGCAGCACCGTGACACGGGCTGAGCGTCCGGGTCGACGAGTAGCCTGACCTCGTGCCGGCCCGGATCGTCGCGGTTGCGAACCAGAAGGGCGGCGTCGGCAAGACGACGACCGCGATCAACCTCGCCGCGTGCCTGGCGGAGGCCGGCGAGCACTGCCTGCTCGTCGACCTCGACCCGCAGGCCAACGCGACGTCGGGGCTCGGGCGCCGCGCGAACGGCGTGTCCACCCTCGACCTGCTCGACGGCGTCCCGCTCGGCGAGCTGACGCGGCCGAGCTCGTTCGCGAACCTCGACCTCGTGCCTGCAAAGGCCGAGCTCGCGGCGACGAGCGTCCAGCTGTCCGCGCTCGCCGGCGGCGAGCGGTACCTCTCGGAGGCGCTGACGGACGAGGCGACCGCCGGCTACGGGTTCCTGTTCCTCGACTGCCCGCCGGCGTTCGGACCGCTCACGGTCAACGCACTCGCGGCGGCCGACCGCGTGCTCGTGCCCGTGCAGGCGGAGTACTACGCGCTCGAGGGCCTCTCGCAGCTGCTCGGGTCGATCGACCTCGTCAAGCGCCGGCTCAACCCCGGCCTCGGCGTCGCGGGGATCCTCCTGACGATGGTCGACGCGCGCACCCGCCTCGCCGCCGAGGTCGAGGAGGAGCTGCGCAGTCACTTCGGCCACCTCGTCTTCGCGACGACGGTTCCCCGCTCGGTGCGCCTGGCCGAGGCGCCGAGCCACGGCCTGCCCGCAATCGCCTACGACCGGCGCTCCGCCGGCGCCGAGGCCTACTGGAAGGTGGCGATGGAGCTTGTCGAGCGCGCCTGAGACGCCCGCCCCGCGGCGAGGGCTGGGCCGCGGCCTCGAGGTGCTCGTCGGCGGCGGGGATGCCGCAGGCGCCGAGCTCATCCGGCTGCCGCTCGACGCGATCCATCCGAACCCGAAGCAGCCCCGCCGTCGCTTCGAGCCGGACGCGACCACCGGGCTCGCATCGTCACTCAGGCACCAGGGCGTCCTCCAGCCGGTCGTCGTGCGGCCGCGTGCGACAGGCGGCTACGAGCTGATCGCGGGCGAGCGTCGCTGGCGGGCCGCACGCGAGGCCGGCCTGGACACGCTGCCCGCGCTCGTGCGGCAGACCGACGACCGCGACACGCTCCTGCTCTCGCTGGTCGAGAACGTCGCGCGCGAGGATCTCTCACCCGTCGAGGAAGCCCGCGCGTATGCCGTGCTCGTCGACGAGTTCGACCTGTCCCTCGGCGACCTCGCGGAGCGAGTGGGCCGGTCGA
This sequence comes from Gaiella sp., assembly GCA_035705535.1. Taxonomy (GTDB): domain Bacteria; phylum Actinomycetota; class Thermoleophilia; order Gaiellales; family Gaiellaceae; genus Gaiella. Next base: position 3,414 of record DASSVY010000317.1, read on the forward strand.
AGGCCGGCGTCTCGAACCGGCTCCGCCTGCTCGAGCTGCCCGAGGAGATCCTCTGGATGCTGGCGCGCGGCGAGCTGACCGAGGGACATGCGCGGGCGGTGCTCGCCGTGCCCGAGGACGACGCGCGGCTCCGGCTCGCACGGCGCGCCGCCCGCGACGGCCTCACGGTGCGCGCGACGGAGCGCGCCGCCCAGGAGAGCGGCGCCCGACGCAGGCCGCGCTCGTCACCCATCGACCCTGCCCTCGCCGAGCGAGCACGCCGCGCCGCCGAGCGGCTGACCGGGTTGCCGGCGCGGGTCTCGGCCGGCAAGCTCGAGCTCCACTTCGGCGACGAGACCCGCCTCGCCGAGCTCGTCGAGACCCTCGAGTCGCTGTGAGCGGCCGGGCGTGAGCCGCTCCGGGCGTGCGGTACACTCGGCGACCGCCGGGCGATTAGCTCAGTCGGTTAGAGCGCCGCTCTGATAAGGCGGAGGTCCCTGGTTCGAATCCAGGATCGCCCACTCTCTCTTGCGCCTGAGACGGCAATCTGCCGAGCAGATCGCCGTCTCGCGAAAACCCTGAA
>DASSVY010000318.1:0-2069 GCA_035705535.1 Gaiella sp.
ACCCCCGAGGATGTTCTGCAGCGTCGACTTGCCGCTTCCCGACGCGCCGACGACCGCGATCAGCTCGCCCGGCTCGACGACGAGGTCGAGGCCCTGGAGCGCGACGACCTCCAGGTCTGCGGTCTTGTAGATCTTGACGAGGTTGTCGCAGAGAATCGCGTGCTGCGGCGCGGCGGCGGCTTCCACGCGGCCAGCATAGGCGGCGCTCATCGTTCACCCACCCGGAGAACGCGGCCGAGGTCGGCCCGCCGCGTGCGCAGCCCGACCAGCAGCGCGGCGGCCAGGAGAAGCACGAGGAGAGCAACGGCGATCTCGAGCAGCTCCCTGCCGGGGATCGAGACGAAGGTCGAGCGTGTGCCGGTGAAGAAGGCCAGGTCGAGGCCGGGCTCGATCAGGTACGGAACCGCGATCCCGAGCAGCAGGCCGAGCACGACCCCGAGAACGACGATCGGGCCGAGCTCGATCAGCGAGACGACGAGCACGTCGCGGCCTCCGCCGCCCATCGTCCGAACGAGGGCGAGGTCGCGCGCGCGGGAGCGGGCCGCGATCAGCACCAAGAGCACGACGGCGACGGCGGCGTAGATGGCGGCCACGACAACCGCCCAGTCGAAGCCCCGCAGCACGCCGTCGACGAGCGGCGAGGCACGCAGGCTGTGGGCGACGGCCGCCCGGGTCGTCACCTTGGCGCCTGGCGCGAGCTCCTGCACGGCCTGCGCCACCTCTCCCTCGCCGACGTGGCTCACGTAGAGCCGATTGACGGGGAGCTCCCCCGCCGCCGTGCGAAGCGCGTCGAGCGAGACCACGGCGAACGGCGTCCCGCTCGGGATTCCGGGTAGGCGCGCGCGATCGCCGACCGTGATGAAGCTCACCGCCTGCCCCGGCAGCGAGAGCTGGAAGCTGCCCGGCGTCGGCCACCGCGTGGAGACGACGGCGGAGACGAGCGTCGGAATCGGCGCCGGCTTCCCGAGCGCTGCCCGCAGGTCGACGGCCGCCGGCGTGCCCGCCACCACGGACCGGTAGGCCGCCGGATCGATCGCGAGCAGGATCGCCTCCGTCCCCGTGCTGATGTCGGCGTCCTGCACGTAGGCGGGCGCGACCGAACCACTCGACTCGAGGCGCGACACGAGGCTCTCGGGCAGGCTCCCGCCCTCCGGCGCGTCGATGCGGACGTCGGCGCCGACGGCCCGCCAGCCGGTCGCATCCTGGCCGCTGCGGATCGTCGCCGCCATGGCAGCGGAGAACGCCGCGATCGAGAGCGCGACGACGAGCACGAGCGCGGGTACGGCGCTCGTGTCCTGTTGCCGGGCCGCACGGCTGAGTCCCAGGTGGAGCGCCAGGCCCTTCGTCCTCTGCGCGAGGCGCGCGGCCGCCCGGAGGGGATACGGCTGGAGGCGCAGCAACGCAATCCCGCACGCAAGGCCGAGCAGGACGGGAACCGCCGCCAGAAACGGGTCGAATTGACCCGAGGCGCCGAAGCCCGACGCCTCCAGGCCGCGCCGACGCAGCAGGTAGACGCCGATGAGCGCGGCGAGCACCACCGCCGCCTCCACGGCGAGCCGGCGCCGCGGCCGGCGTTCCTGAGAGACCTCGGCCGGCTCGAGCGAACCCAGTGGGCGCCGCGCGACCCCCGCGATCGAGGCAACGAGCAGCACGATCGTGCCGACGACGACCGCAGCCGAGAGCCAACCGGAGAGCGAGCTTCCCCGCGCATCGATCGTGAACACCGCGACCGCCCACCCGAGCGCTCCGGCCGGCACGGCGATCAAGGCAGCCTCGGCTGCCTGCACGCCGAGGCTCTGGAGCGGCGAGGCGCCGCGGACACGCGAGAGTGTCGTCTCGGTCCGCCGCCGCTCGTACGTGAGCGCTCCGAGCAGCCCGAGACACGCGAGCGCGCACGCGAGCAGACCGAGCGCAGCCACCGCGAGCAGCGTCTTGGCCTGCGAGCTCGCGGAGCGGAACCGGTCGAGGATCGGGCCGAGCCCGAGCGTCACTTTGGGCTCGAGCGGCCCCGCGCCCGCGTACCGCGCGTCGATCTCGTTCGCGGCCGCGCGCAGCGAGGAGACGCGACC
>DASSVY010000319.1:0-10732 GCA_035705535.1 Gaiella sp.
GTTCTGTCAGGCGTCAGGCGGCCTTCGCGTCGGCGCCGAGCGCGGCCTTCGCCTGCCCGGCGACGACCGCGAACGCCGCGGGGTCGACGACCGCGAGGTCGGCGAGCGACTTCCGGTCGAGCTCGATCCCGGCCTTGTGCACGCCGTTCATGAACTGGTTGTACGACAGCCCGTTCGCGCGCGACGCCGCGTTGATCCGCACGATCCAGAGCGAACGGAGCGTCCGCTTCTTGTTCCGGCGGTCGCGATAGGCGTAGACCAGCGAATGCTCGACCTGCTCCTTCGCGTAGCGGTAGTGCGTGCTCTTGCGCCCGTAGTACCCCTTGGCCTGCTCGAGAACCTTGCGGCGCTTCTTGCGCGCGGCGACGGAGCGCTTGACTCGGGCCACCTACTTCACCCCCAGGAGCTTCTTGACGCGCTTCCCGTCGACCTTCGCCACGGGATGGTCCTTGCCGAAGTCCCGCTTACGCTTCGACGACTTCTTCGTGAGGTTGTGGCTCTTCATCGCGTGCCGGCGCATCAGCTTTCCCGCCCCGGTCACCTTGAACCGCTTCTTCGCTCCGCTCCCTGTCTTCACCTTCGGCATCTCGTGTCACTCCTGCGTTCTTCGTCGGCCCGAGCACCATCACCATGTTCCGGCCGTCGAGCGTTGGCTGCTGCTCGACCTGACCGAGCTCCTTCACGTCGCCTGCGAGGCGCTCGAGGAGCATCCGACCCCGCTCCGGGTGCAGGTTCTCCCGTCCCCGGAACATGATCGTGACCTTGACCTTCGCCCGCTGGTTGAGAAAGCGGACGACATGGCCCTTCTTGGTCTCGTAGTCGTGGACTCCGATCTTCGGCCTGAGCTTGATCTCCTTGATGTTGATCGTCGACTGGTGCTTGCGGGCCAGCTTCGCGCGCTGCTCCTGCTCGTACCGCCATTTGCCGTAGTCCATGACCTTGGCGACCGGCGGGTCAGCGTCCTTCGCGACCTCCACGAGATCGAGGTTCTTCGAGTACGCGAACTCGAGCGCCTCCTTCGTGTCCTTGATCCCGATCTGCTCCCCCTCGGGCCCCACGAGCCTGACCCGCGGCACGCGGATCTGCTCGTTGATCCGATCCTGCTGGACGACGGGACGCGTCCTGTCCTCGGGACGGCGCCGCGGTCTCAAAGGGCTGTCACCAAGTCGAGTCGATCCTCCTCTTTCGTTGAAACGCCACTGCATGCAGCGGCGGCATTCCCTCGTCGGATTCGACTCGGTTGAACCTCGCACAGCTCACGGCCGGCGAGGTGAGGGGCGATGCCGCTCCTGCTTTGCAGGCCAGCAGCGTATCAGGAGGGTGTCTCGTCGGCGATTCTCGCGACCAGCTCGTCGAGCGACAGCGTCGTCACGCCCTCGCCCCCGCGCGCACGGACGGCGATCGCAGCGGGCGTCTCGCGGTCGCCCCAGACGACGACGTAAGGGATCTTCGCGAGCTCGGCATCACGGATCCGCTTCCCGAGCGTCTCGTCGCGCTCGTCCACGTCGGCCCTGACGCCCGCGTCGTCGAGCTGGGCGACGAGCCCGTGTACCTCGTCTCGGTGAGTGTCCGCGACCGGCAGCACGCGCACCTGCACCGGGGCCAGCCACGACGGGAACGCCCCACCATAGTGCTCGATGAGGATTCCCATGAACCGCTCGAGCGAGCCGAGTAGCGCCCGGTGTACGACGTAGGGCGTGTGCTCGACATTGTCGGCGCCCATGTAGCTCAGCCCGAACTGCTTCGGCATCAGCCCGTCGAGCTGGATCGTCCCCATCTGCCAGGAGCGGCCGAGCACGTCGAGCATATGGAGGTCGATCTTCGGCCCGTAGAACGCCCCGTCGCCCTCGTTCACGGCGAAATCGATCCCGCGCCGCTCGAGCGCGGTGCGGAGCGCAGCCTCCGTGAAGTCCCACTCCTCGTCCGACCCGAGCCGGTTCGGGGGCCGCGTCGACAGCTCGAACCGGGCGTCCATCCCGAAGAGGTCGTAGAGGTACGCGGCGTAGTCGAGGCAGGCGAAGATCTCCGTCTCGATCTGCTCTCGCGTGCAGAAGATGTGCGCGTCGTCCTGCGTCACGTGGCGCACGCGCAGCAGGCCGTGAAGCGTGCCCGTCGGCTCGTTGCGGTGCAGCGTCGACGACTCGGCATAGCGCAGCGGCAGGTCACGGTAGCTCCGGAGCTGACTCCCGAAGAGGAGCATGTGCCCTGGGCAGTTCATGGGCTTCAGACCGGCGTGGGGCTCCTCCCCCTCCCCCGCGACCAGGAACATCTCGCCCCGGAACTTCTCCCAGTGGCCCGACGTCTCCCAGACGGACTTGTCGTAGATCAGCGGCGTCTTGACCTCGAGGTAGCCGCGCCTCGCGTTCTCGCGTCGGCGGAGGTCCTCGAGCTCGTTCCAGACGACCATGCCCTTCGGATGCCAGAACGGCGAGCCCGGCGAGGCGTCCTGGAGATGGAAGAGATCGAGCTGCGGCCCGATCCGGCGATGGTCGTTGGCGCGCGCCTGCTCGAGCCGCTCGAGGTACGCGTCGAGGTCCTCCTGTGTGAAGAACGCCGTCCCGTAGATCCGCGTCAGCTGCGTGTTCTTCTCGTCGCCGCGCCAGTACGCGCCGGCAAGGCCGGTGAGCTTGAGCGCCTTGATCGGGCTCGCGTCCTGCAGGTGCGGTCCGCGGCAGAGGTCGGTGAAGTCGCCCTGCGTGTACAGAGAGATCCGGCCGTCCGCGGTGTCGACGAGCTCGACCTTGTAGGGCTCGCCCTCTTCCTCGAACCGGGCACGCGCCTCGTCGCGGTCGATCTCCGTCCGCTCCCACGTGCGGCCTTCCGCGATCTCACGGGCGACCTCCGCCTCGATCGCCGCGAGGTCCTCCTCGCGGATCGGCTGCGGGAACTCGAAGTCGTAGTAGAAGCCGTTCTCGATCGGCGGGCCGATCGCGACCTTGACGCCCGGATGCAGGCGCCGGACCGCCTCGGCCAGCAGGTGGGCGGCCGAGTGGCGGAGCACGTACAGGGCGTCGGGGTCGGCGCGGTCGCGCCTGGTCAAGAGCTGGAGCGACGCGCCGTCCGGAAGCGGCAGCCGGAGGTCGCGGGGCTCCCCGTCGACACGCGCGAGCACAGCCTGCGCGGCGAGCTTCGGGCCGATCGCACGGGCGGCGTCGAGCGCCGTCGCGCCATCGGGGAGCTCGAGCGCCGAGCCGTCGGGAAGCGTCACGTTCATCGTCGGGCCAGGATAGTCGCCTGGCCCGGTGAGCCTCCGTGGGCGGCGGTCAGGTGACGTGCAGGACGATCGGCTGCGAGACGCCGTCCGCCCATCCGCGCGAGCCGACGACGAGGATCCGGGCGCGCCCGACTCCGTCGGGGACGCGCAGCGTGACCCGGGACGCCCGGTCGAGCGTGCCTCGGGCGACCGTCGCCCACGCGAAGTGCTCGCGGTCGTACGCCTGGAGCAGCGCCGTCGCGCCCGGCCTTCCCGGCCTCAAGGTCGCACGGACCCGCCCCTGTGCCGCGGAGGCGTGTACGGCGGGTCGCACCTGGACCCGCACGACGGGGCTGACGAGCGCGCCCGCGACCGCGCGGTAGGCCCCGGGCTCGCCGATCGCGGCGCGCACGGCGAAGCTCCCGTCCGCACGGGGCTTCACGACGACGTCCCCGTGCGGCCCGCGCACCGCGACGCTGGCGGTGCCCGCCGGCGCGAGCCCCGCGAAGACGGCCCTCTGCCCGGCTCCCACCGCGCTCTCCGGCCCGGTCAGCACGAGCCCGAAGACGTCGACCTCGCCGCGCATGAACTTGTGGATCGTGCAGTGGAACGCGTATCGGCCCTGCTGCGCGAACGTGAACGCGAACGAGCCTCCCGGTGGCACGTAGCCGGAGGAGAACGCGTCGCCGTCCGCGGTCACGGTGTGGTTGATCGAGTCCTCGTTCTTCCAGGTCACCGTCGTGCCCACCAGGACGTCGAGGTGCGGGGGGTCGTACACCTTCCCGGGCATCGTCACCGTCCGAGTGGGTGCGTCGGTACGCGACGCGCTCACACCGGAGGCCACTGCCAGCGCGACAAGCACAAGAGCCACCGGGACCGCGCGCTTCGTCACCGGCTCACCCGATAGATCCCGATCATCCCGTTCATCATGTGGCTCTCGACGTGGCAGTGGTACAGCCACGTCCCCGGCGTGTCCTCGCGCCACCGGATCTTGAAGCTTTCGGCCGGGCCGACGACCTGCGTGTCGCGCGGCGTCCCGTCCGGCTGGATCCACCGATGCCCGTGGACGTGGAACGTGTGGAAGTCGTCGCCGATCGCGAGGACGTCCCACTGCACCAGCTCGCCGACGCGGGCGTGGAAGACCGGCGTGTTGCCGACGAACGCGCGGCCGTCGATCGTCATGAAGCCGAGGTGGGAGGAGAGGTAGACGACGAACTCCCGGTCGGGCCTGGGCTCCCCAGGAGCGCGGATCGAGAGCGCGCCGTAGAGGCCGCCCTCGATCGAGGCCATCATCGACGGCGAATGGTCGTGGTACGGCCACACTCCGGCCGAGCTCCGTTCGGCGACGAGGCGATAGGTGAAGGTCTCGCCGGGCTTGACCGCCGCGCCGGGGCCGGAGAACCCGGGGATGTACGCGCCGTCGGAGCCGAACCGGTACCGCACGCCGTGGAAGTGCATCGAGTGCGGGCTGTTGGTCAGCGTGTCCAGGTTGCGGAAGTGGACGAGCAGCGTGTCGCCGACGTCGGCCTGGAGGAGCGGCCCCTGGATCCCCTCGTCCCCCGGCGCGTTCGAGATGCGACGCGCGAAGTCCTTCGTGTACTGCCGGTAGACGACGGTGCGGAGCACCGTCTGCGGGGGCGTGAACGTGTCGCCCTCGATCGCGTTCCGCTCGTTCGGGACCACGTTCCAGGTGACCGGCACGGCTGCGACCCAGTACTCGCGGACGTGACCCGTCTTCGGCGCAGGCGCCGCGGGGGCGAGCGACGTCGCCGTGGCCGTGCCGCCGACCGTCGCGACGGCGCCGGCGAGGGCCGCGAGCGCGAGCGCCCGCGGCCCGAGCCGTCGCGACCTCACGGCGTGACGACGATCGTCCCGCCCATGTCGGGACCGTGGATCCAGCAGAAGTACTTGTACGTCCCCGGCGCGGTGAACTTCACCCGCGACGAGTGGGGCAACCCGATGGGCGCCCCCGACGTGAGCTGCGTCGCGAAGAAGCCGTTGCCGTGTGTCGCGTTCCCCTCGTAGGCCACCGACTTCGGGTCGGTGCCGTACGGGAGGATCGGCGTGACCTGGTTCGGGGAGCTCGGCCCCTGCGGCATCAGGTCTGTCGTCTTCCCCCATTGCTGGAGGTACTTCTTCGGACCGAACACGATGTTGTGCACCTCGCTCGGCGCCTTGTTGACGAAGTTCACCGTGGTGCCCGCCTTCACCGTCAGCACCTTCGGGTAGTAGGCAAACAGGCTCACCTTGCCACCGACGCCCATCACGACGGTGCTGGGTCCCGCCGGCTTCGTCGACTTCGCGAGCGCGATCCCCTGCTCGAAACCCTTCGACATCTCGAGGAGGGCCTGTGCCTTGACCTGGTCGGGCGTCTTCGGCACCGCCGAGCCCGCGGGCTTGACGACGACGGTCGCCTTCATGCCCGGGTGCAGCGTGCAGAAGAGCTTGTAGGTCCCGGCCGTCGGGAACGCGTAGGTCGCGGTCGCCGGCGGCGATTTCGGGCCCTTCGGCGAGAGGCCACCGCTCGAGACGGGCGTCTTGCCGGAGATCGTCTTCGGCCCGAACGGGGCGAACGCCTGCCCGTTGTAGATGAACTTGCCGAGCGTGTCGAAGTAGAACGGCGACCCCGCGGCGTCCTTCAATCCGGCGTACGTGCCCTTGGCCGGGTCCGGGACGAAGAGCGGGAGAGGTTTCGGCGCGTACGTCACCGTGTGGAACGAGCCGCTCGAGAACGTGACGCTGTCACCCGCCGCGATCACGAGCTTCGACGGCATGAACTGGTTGATCGATCCGAACAGCTTGAGCTTCAGGACCGCCGCAGGCGGCGGGCCCTGCTCGCCGAGGAACACGGTGTACGTGGTCCCCGCCTTTGTGGAGTGCGCCGTCATCGCGGCGCCCGGTAGCGCGAGCGCCGCCACCGCGACGCACGCGATCAAGAGGTGCTTCATGGGTGCTGTCCCCCCTTTCAAGGACATTGTGCTTCTGCCGCGCGCCGCAGCCGTGCCTGCAGCGCCGCCGGAGTCTACGCGTCTCGCCGGACGAAGGGGTTTACACCCGTCAACGGCGCGAAACGGGCGTGCGGCGCAAAGTCCGGCGTCCTAGTCGTGCGGCGGCACTGCGGGGCCGTGGGCGTCCTCGAAGGCGTGCATGAGACGCCGGAGCAGCTCGTTCAACTGACGTTTCTCACTCTCGCCGAGCGCGGAGTCGACGAGCGACTCCTTCTCTGCCTGGGTGCCGACCGCGGCGTCCCAGAGCTGCTTGCCCTCGTCCGTCAGCTCGACGATCACCCCGCGGCGGTCGGCGGGATCGTCGAGGCGCCGGACGAGGCCGCGCGCCTCCATGTTGTCGAGGCGGTTCGTCATGGCGCCGCTCGAGAGGTCGAGGCGCTTGGCGAGCTTGCCCGGCTTCCCGCGGTACGGCGGCCCCGCCCGGCGGAGGTTCGCGAGGACCTTCCATTCGCCGTGAGACAGCTCGTGGGCCTCGAGGGTCTCTTGCACCGCGCGGTCGACGAACCGCTCGAGCCGGTGGATGCGCTCGATGATCCCCTCGGTCTCGAGGTCGAGCTCCGGCAGCTCGCGTGCCCAGACCTCGAGATTCGCGTCGACCGTGTCGGGGCGACTCGCGGCGGGGTTCGTGGTCACGCGCGGATCTTCCATGCAAAGAATCTTGACGTCAAGGTACCTGCTGTAGTAGTTTGCCGTGAAGTAACTCTCCTTGAAGATACTCGACGGAAAGGGGAACGCGATGTCCGGACGCGACACGACCGTCGTTCGCCGGTTCGACTCGCGCGGCGAGGCGCTCGCAGGCGCCGACGCGGCGCAGGCACCGGCGCGCGTCCCTGAGCCCGCCCAGGTCGAGCTCCCGCTCGCCCTCTGGCGCCGCCGCTCGCCGGCTCAGGCGAACGTGATCACGCTGCGGATCCCATCCTGCGCATCCAGCAGCTCGAAGCCGTGATTCACGTCGTCCAGCCCGATCCTGTGAGACAGGAGCGACTCGACGTCGATCTCCCCCGCCAGCCAGCGGTCGACGAGCTGCGGCACCTGTGTGCGCCCCTTGACGCCGCCGAAGGACGTGCCCGTGACCCGCCGGCCGGTGATGAGGAAACGCGGGACGACGTCCAGCGTCTCCCCCTTGCCCGCGACGCCGCACATCGTCGCGAGCCCCCAGGCCTCGCGGGCCGACTCGACCGCCTGGCGCATGACCGCGACGTTCCCGGTCGCCTCGAAGGTGTAGTCGGCGCCGAATCCCCCGGTCTCCTCTCTGATCCAGTCCACGGTGTCGTCGCCGGCGACCCGCGTGTCGGTGGCGCCGTGGTGCCGCGCGTGCGCGAGCCGCTTCTCTGAAAGGTCGATGGCGACGATCCGCTCGGCGCCCGCGAGCCTCGCACCGATCACCGCGCCGAGCCCGACGAGCCCGCAGCCGAACACGACGCACGTCGATCCCGGCTCGACCCGTGCGGTGTAGAGCGCCGCCCCGATCCCCGTGGAGAGCCCGCACGCAAACGGCGCGCATCCCTCGAGCGACGCGTCCCGGCTGACCTTCGCCAGCGCGATCTCCGGCATCACCGTGTGCTCGGCGAAGGTCGAGGTGCCCATGAAGTGACGCAGCTCCGACCCTCCGCGCGAGAGGCGAGTCGTGCCGTCCGGGAGGTACCCGCGCCCCTGCTCGTCGCGAATCGCGACGCAGCGGTTCGTCCGGTCGCTCCGGCAGTGCACGCACGTGCCGCACTCGGGCGCGAACAGCGTGATCACGTGGTCACCGGGCTGGACGAGGGTGACCGCGTCACCCACGCGCTCGACCACCCCTGCGCCCTCGTGACCGAGGACGCACGGCGCGTAACCCGTCGGGTCGGCGCCCGACGCCGTGTACAGGTCGGTGTGGCAGACGCCGCACGCAGCAAGTCGGACGAGGACCTCGCCCGCGCGCGGCTCGGCCAGCTCCACCTCTTGCACGACGAGCGGCTGCCCGAAGTCCTCGAGCACGGCGGCGCGGATCTTCACACGGGGATCCTAGTGGGGCCTAGACGCCCGGAGATCGGGCTCGGCCCCATCAAGCCGGCGGGTCGCCCGTCGTGGTCTAACGAGCCTGTGCGCGGAGCGTCTGCCGCGGCGTCCGCGGGCGCTCGACTGCGGCCTGACGCGCCGTCCCCTGCGGGACGCGGGCGAGCCTCACGACAGTGCGCGCCGCGGACGTCGGCGCGGTGCGGACGCGAGGCCGCCGCGTCTCGAGGTTCCACCCGGAGGAAGCACCCATGCCTCCCACCGTTCGCAGAGAGGCGGTGTCCAGCATCCCTCAGCCGGGTGATCCGGCCGTGGTCTCGCCGAGAACTCGTAAGGATTTCGCAAGGAACGGCGCCTCGTCGACGTACGGGCGGCCTCGCGGGAAGACGGTCGTCACGGGCAGGTCGTGCGCGACGCAGGTCCCGCCCATCGTGATCGCGGAGCATCCGGGGGCCGGGCACACGTCGAGCATCGGCCCGTAAGGCCGCACGCGATCCATCAGCACGACCTGCATGACCTCCGAGCTCATGACGGCAACCTCCCCGGGCCCAAGTCGACGTCCCTCAGTACCCCGCTTCCTCGCATTGCGAACCATACGCTACGGCGGCGTGACGTGCGAGCCGCCGCTGCGGCGGGGTCAGCGACTCCGAAACCACGCGCCGGCGCGTGGGAGCGTCGGCGGCATGTCGACCTCGGGCACGTCGAGGCCGCGGAGGAGGTCGCTCGCGGCCGCGAGGATCGCTGCTCTGCGCCGTCGGGGGTGGCCAAGCCAGCCGACCCGCCAGCCCACGTCGGCCTGGACCCCGATCCCGAGGAGATCGCGATCGCCGGTGCCGTAGACGGGCTCGAGCATCTCGGGGGTGATGCCGCGCGCCGCGAGCGCAGGGAGCACACGACGTTCCCATCGAGCCCAGTCGGCCGTGCTCCACACGTCACCCACCGCGTCTGTCAGCCATGCCGGCCGAGCGCGGGCGTCCGGCGCGGCCGTCTGGGCCCTGCGCACAACGAACCTCCTCCTCGCAAGGAGCCGGGTTCATGCGTGCCGCAGTGCCGCATGTGGTCGGAGACGCGCGCTGCCGTTCTGCACGGCCGCCGACGATGACAAGGAGCCATTCGGTTCTGCAGCGCTCAGTCCTCCCGGTGCGGTCGGACGGCCGGGCTAGCCGATCATGCGCCAAACGGCCGTGAGGACGACCATCAGCAGGAGCACGACCCCGACCCGGTCGAACCACGGAAGGCCCTCGTACACGTAGCCCGGACTCGCGTCTTCTGGGGTCGCCTCGCTCACGGACTTCTTGTATCGGCGCTACCGCGCGGGCTTTGCCCAGCCGAAGGGCTAGCAGCGGCTGACCACGTGGCTCGGGCACGCCTGAGGCGTGCACGTGGCTCGCTTGCGATCGAAGCCGCGCGGCGCTACCGTCGAACGCGTGGGTACCGACCCGATCCGGTCCGCCTATGGTTCCCTGGTGGACGGCGACGTCGAGCCGTTGGTCTCGCTGATCGATCCCGACATGACCTGGCGTGGCCGGCGGCGCAGCCGGCGCCTCTGGCAACGACCGCCGTCCTGACGCGGCCCCGAGGAGGCCCGTGGGGTCCTCGTGTCAGGGATCGACTGGCGCAGAAGGACAGGTGGTCACGATGAAGGCGTCGAGTCGTTCGAGACGCGGGGAAATCGCGTCGTCGTGAGCCTCTCGTGGAAGGACAGGTCGGACGAACGTCACGTCTGGACGCATGGCCTCGAGCTGAAGGACGGTCGCATCGTGGCGATGCAGGACTATGCGAATCCGTCGAGAGCGGCGCTCGCGACACGCGTGCGCACCCTGTTGGGCAAAGTCCAGCTGAGGCGGGCGCCGAGAATCTAGGAAAGCGGTATCGGCGAGTCGGCGGGAGCGTGATCGACGGCTGGCTGCGGTACGGCGACGAACTGGCCACCCGGGCATCTCCGGGCCTCGACCGCTCGGCGTGGATTGGCGATCCCGACAGCCCCGATGACGCCGCCGGTGGCGACGAGCGCGGAGCAGACGACGACGACTTCGTGGAACGCGCGGACGGATTCGTCGTTCGCAGCGAACGAGTCGCCGACGAGCGTCTGCGCGACGACGACGCCGAGGATGGATACGCCGATCAGCCCCGCGACCCGTGCGATCGCGTTGTTGATCGCCGACGCGATCCCTGCGTCTCTCTCGTCGGCGTCGGCGAGCACGGTTGCGGTCAGCGGCGCGACCGTCATCGAGAGGCCGAGTGCGAAGACGAGCATCGCCGGCAAGACGTCCGCCGGATACGACGTGTCCAGGCCGGTGCGGAGCAAGAGCGAGATTCCGACCGCGGCGACCAGAGGCCCGGCCCCCATGAACAGACGCGGGCCGTACCGATCGGCGAGCGCACCAAAGCGTTGCGACAGCGCGAACATCACGACCGTCACCGGCAACGTCGCGAGCCCGCTTTCGAGCGCGGTATAGCCGGCCACCTGCTGCAGGAAGATGACGAGAAAGAAGAACAGGATGCCGAGCCCCGCGTACACGGCGAACGTTTCGACGTT
>DASSVY010000320.1:0-6726 GCA_035705535.1 Gaiella sp.
ACGATCGAGCCCGTGCGCACGGCCGCGACTCGGCTCCACCCCGGTCTCGCCGCAACCGTCTGGGCGGTCTGCGCGCAGCAGACGGTGTCCGCGAGCACGATCAGGTCGGGATTCGCCGACACGACGTACTCGGCCGACAACTGTGGGTAGTCCGAGCCTCCGGCCGTCGCGGCGTCGGCGATGTTGGTGAGACCGAGCATCGCGTAGACGCGGCCGACGAACGTGTTCGACGTCACCGAGAAGAGGGTCTGGTCGAGCTCGTGGTACACGCTCGCCTTGATCGCCTTCGCCCGCACCCTCTGGACGATCGACCGGATCTGCCGAGCCATCCGCCCGGCGAGCGCGTTGGCCTCCTGCGCATGCCCCGTCACCTTCCCGAGCTGACGGATCTGCGTGTACGCGGACGGCAGCGTCGGGGCGGCGTTCTGGAACACGACGGGGATCCCGAGCCGGTTCAGGGCGCCGGAAAGGCCCTTCGGATCGAACGCGATCACTACGAGGTCCGGCTTGAGCGCCGCGATGGCCTCAACGTTCGGGGTGAACCCGGAGAGCGACGTGTGCGGCGCCTGCTTCGGGTAGTCGGACTGGTCGTCGACCGCGACGACCTGTCTGCCGGCGCCGATCGCGAAGAGCGTCTCCGTTGCCGTCGGCGAGAGCGAGACGATGCGCGACGGCCGCTTCCGAATCGTGACCGTCCCGTTGTCGACCGTGACGGTGACGGGGTACGGAGCCGCGACGGCGGGCTTCGTCCCGGCGACCGACGACGCTGTGAGCGTGAGCGTGAGCGCGACGACGGCGAGCGCCGCCGCGAGGGCAAAACGACCAGACATGGCTGCTTCTCCTTCTCCCTTCCGCGAGGGGGTCGAGGCCGAGGGAGAGCGGCAGGTCTTCTGACTCGGGGCCACCCCCTCCCACCGCCTTCCCGGCCTCGAGGCCAGTGGCGTGGTGGCGGGAGAGCATCTCCCCTCACAGCGGCGGGACCGTCCCGGAATCGCACCGGGTTCCCTCACCGCCCTCCTGGTGTGGCGGCGAGCCTACCATTCGGCGATGTCCACGCAGGTCGCGACGCCGAGGCGGTCGGCGCTCACCGTCTGGCTTCCCGTCCTCGTCTGGGCGGGCGTGATCTTCGCCTTCTCGTCCGTGCCGAGCCTCGGCACCGGGCTCGGGACGTGGGACCTCGTGCTCCGCAAGCTGGCGCACGTCTCGGAGTACGCGATCCTGGGGTTCCTGCTCGCCCGCGCCGTTCGCCGGCCGGGGCTCGCCGTCGTCCTCGCGGCCGGGTACGCCGCCACGGACGAGGTGCACCAGACCTTCGTCCGGGGCCGCCACGGCGCGCCTCTCGACGTCGTGATCGACAGCGCCGGCGCGCTCGTCGGTGTGCTGCTCTGGATGCGCTGGAGCCGGCGCGGGTGAGGGCGCTGCTGCTCGACCTCGACGGCGTCCTCGGCGACACACGGGGCCTGTGGGACGACTGGCTCGCCGACAACGGCCGCGTGCTCGGACTCGACCCTGGAGCCGTTCCGCGAGACAGGGGCGAGGCCGCGGCGGCGCTCGACGAGCGCGCAGGCAACTGGCGTGTGCTCCTGGCCCGCTACGCCGAGGAGCGCGCGCCGGTGTACCTGCGGCCCGACGCCTCGGTCAGCGCCGCGCTTCGCGGGCTTGCCTCCTCCGGTGCCCGCCTCGGCGTCTTCACGGACGCTCCGGCCGAGCTTGCGCAGGTCGCCGTCTCGCAGCTCGGCGCCGCGCGCCGCGTCGAGGCGGTGGAAAGCGGCGCCGGCTCCGTCGACCGGCTACGCGCGCGTCTCGGAGCCGACGCGGAGCTCGTCACCACCCGCGCCGGCCTGCTCGAGCGGGCGCGCGAAATCTAGAATCGGCTCGATGGACGCCCGCGACGTCCCCGACCGCCAGCTCGACGCGCTCCTGGAGCGTCTCGACCGGATCGCCGCGCAGCTCGAGCGCATCGACGGACGGCTCGAGGCGCAGGAGGGCTTCCTCCAGGTGACGCGCGAGCTCCGCGCGCTGACCGACTCGCTGAACGCCGTCGCCTACGCCGCACTGGGACAGTCGCCGAGAGTGCGCAGACGAGCCGGCTGAGGCTCGGACGCCGGCGGAGCCGGCAGTCCGCTTCAGGGATGTGCCCTTGGTTCGGCGCAGCCGAGCCAAGGGAGTTTGCGGCGTCCGTTCCGCGAGAGCGGAATGGACGCTCGGAGGCTAGGAGGTGAAGCGCGAGACTGTCCCGCTCTGGGACACGACGTACAGCTGGTTGCCGTCGAGGCTCTGGCCGAACGAGGTCAGCTGCGGCACCTTCACCGGCTCGACGCGGAGCGCACCGCCCGTCGCCAGCATGCTCCAGATCGTGCCGCTGCAGTAGTCGCCGAACACGTAGCGGCCCCGCAAGGTCGACACGGCATTCCCGCGGTAGACGTACCCGCCGGTCACCGAGCAGCCGTCGTCGTGCGTGTACTGCGCGACCGGTTGAACGAGCCTCCCGGGCCCGAGCGCCTTGTCCTCGTACTTGCTGGTGCCCTCGTACACGTCCCAGCCGAAGTTGATCAAGCCCGTCGTCCCGCGCGGCAGGTGGTCGATCTCCTCGATCGAGCCCTGCCCGACGTCACCGATCCAGAGGTCCTTCGTCCTGCGGTCGAAGCTGAAGCGCCACGGGTTGCGGAGCCCGAGCGCGAAGATCTGCGGCGTCGGATTCGGTCGCCGAACGTCGAGTCGGAGCATCTTGCCGAGGAGGCTGTCGGGGTTCTGCGCCCGGTTCTCGGGATCGCCGGCAGAGCCGCCGTCCCCCATCCCGACCCAGAGCCACCCGTCGGGTCCGAACACGACGTTACCGCCGTTGTGGTTCGCGTACGGCTGGGCGATGCGGAGGATCTGCTGCGCGCTCCCCGGCACGGCTCGTCCGTTGCGTGACCGGTAGCGGACGACCTTCGTCGCGCCGTCGGGGCGCGAGGTGTAGTCGACGTAGAAGGTATGGTCGCGCGCGTACCTCGGCGAGAACGCCAGCCCGAGCAGGCCCTGCTCGCCCCCGTAGACGACGAGCGAGCGGATGTCGAGGAACGCACCGGGTTTCACCTTGCCGCGCTCGACGACCCGGATCCTGCCGGGCTGCTCGACGACGTACACGCGTCCTGGCTCGCCGGGCGCCTGCGTCGCGAGCACGGGGCTCGCGAACCCGCGGGCGACGATGACGAGGCGGAGCGAGGAGGCCGACGTGGACGCGGCCGAGCAGCTGACCGCGATCGCACCGCACGCGACCGTCAGGAGGAGCGCGACGCGGGTCACCTTTCGAGGATAGCCGCCGCGGCTCGCCATCCGGCCGACGGGCCTGATGGTTAGGCTCCGGCCCGCATGAGGATCGTGATCGTCGGGGCTGGGCAGGTCGGCTCGACCATCGTCGAGGCGCTCCACGCGGAGCACGACCTGAGCGTGATCGACGTCGCCCGCGACCGTCTCGAGGCGATCGCGTACCGCTACGACGTCCGCACGATCGAGGCGAACGGGGCGAGCCGGAAGGCGCTGCAGGACGCCGGCGTCGACAGGGCAGACCTCTTCATCGCGTGCACGTCGCGCGACGAGGTGAACCTCGTCGCGTGCTCGTTCGCCCGCATCGAGGCGCCCAAGGCGACGACGGTGATCCGCACGTCGAACGTCGAGTACATCGAGCTCTGGCGCGCCGGGCGGCTGGACGTCGACTTCGCCGTCTCCTCCGAGCTCGAGACCGCGTACGCCGTCTCGCGCTCGATCGGAATGCCGACGGCCCGGCAGACGGATGTCTTTGCGCGCGGGCAGGTGCAGATCGTCGAGTTCGACGTCCTCGACGGTGCGGACGCGACACTCGTCGGCCCCCCGCTCCGCGAGGCCCGCATACCGCCCGACTCGCGGGTCCTCTCGATCATCCGGGAGGACTCGATGACGCTCCCGGGCGGCGAGGACTCGATCCGGGTCGGCGACCGGATCGTCGTGATCGGCTCGCCCGTCGCCGCCCGGGCCTGGGCGGCGCTCCTCGCGCCGGGCGAGCGTCCCGTGTCGGACGTCGTGGTGTACGGCGGCGGCCAGGTTGGAACCGCGATCGCGCGCATGCTGAGTCAGCAGGACATCGGCGTGCGTCTGATCGAGCCCGAGCTCGCGCGCGCGCGCGAGGTGGCGGAGCAGGTGCCCCGCTGCCGGGTGTTCAACGCCACCGGGGTCGACCCCGACTTCCTCGAGCGGGAACGAATCGGCCGCGCACAGGCGGCGGTCTTCGCGATCAAGGACGACGCGAAGAATCACTACGCGGCCACGCTCGCGCGCGTGCACGGCGTCCGCTTCACGATCGCGATCGTGTACGACCCGGTCTCGACGAAGGTCTACGAGCAGTCGGGCGTCGACGTGACGATCAACCCGCGCGGCGTGACCGCGGAGGAGATCGTTCGGTTCGCTCACGACCCGCGGACCCAACAGGTGGCGATGCTCGACGGCGACCGGTACGAGGTGCTCGACATCACGACGCAGCCGTCGAGCGAGTACGTCGGGCTTCGTTTCGGCGAGATGCCGATCCGCGGCGCGCTGATCGGGGCGATCGTCCGGGACGGCAAGGCCCTGTTCCCGAGAAGCGACGAGATCCTGCGCTCGGGCGACCGCGTCATCGTGTTCACCGAGACGGCGCGGGTCGCCGATGTCGAGCGGGTCCTGTGAGGCACGACGCGGCGGGCCGCGTCGCCGGCCGGACATGGCTCGCGATCGACCTGCCCGGGGCCCTCGGGCTGACCGGGACGATGCTCGCGTACCTGAGCCTCTCGTCGCTCGTCCCGGCCGCCGTCGCCGTCGGATACGGCGAGCCGGTCTGGCCGTTTCTCGCCGCCGGCGGCCTCACGGGCGCCGTCGGCCTGGGGCTGCACGCGTTCGGCGGGCGCTCGCCCGGCCCGATCGGGTTCCGCGAGGGCTACCTCGTCGTCTCGCTCACGTGGCTCCTGGCCGCGATGTACGCCGCGCTGCCGTACCTCTTCTCCGACGACCCGCAGCTCTCGCGTCCCGTCGACGCGTTCTTCGAGGGCATGTCGGGGTTCTCGACGACGGGGGCGAGCGTCGTCGTGAGCCCGGAGAGCATGGACCGTTCGCTCCTTCTCTGGCGGCAGCTCAGCCAGTGGCTCGGTGGCATGGGGATCATCGTCCTCGCGCTCGCCGTCCTGCCGAGGCTGCGGATCGGCGGACGACAGATGTTCGAGTCCGAGCTGCCGGGGCCCGAGGTCAACCAGCTCGCCGAGCGGATCCGGGACACGGCACGACGCCTCTGGCTGCTCTACATCGGGCTGACGCTCGTGCTGATCGGTCTGCTGCTCGCGATCTGGCTGACGGGGCTCGACGACGCGATGAGCCCGTTCGACGCCGTCTCGTACGCCCTCAGCACGATGCCGCTCGGCGGCTTCGCGCCCGATGCGCACTCGCTGGAGGGCTTCGCGGCGATCAGCCAATGGGTGATCGCGGCGTTCATGGTGCTCGCGGGGCTCAACTTCGCCCTTCTCTACGGCGCCATCGTGCGCCGCCGCCCCGGAGTGCTGCGCCGCGACGAGGAGGCTCGGCTCTACGCCGCCCTCCTCGTCGTCGGGACGCTCGTGCTGCTCGCAGAGCTACTCCAGGCGGACCTCGCGAGCGGCGAGGACGCCGTCCGGCAGGCGTTCTTCCAGACGACGTCGCTGATGACCGGGACCGGGTTCGCCGTCACGAACTACGTCTCGTGGCCGACCCTCAGCATCATGGCGATGATCGGCCTGATGTTCGTCGGCGCCTCCGCAGGCTCGCCGACCGGCTCGGTCAAGATCGTGCGGCACCTGCTGGTCGGTCGGATGCTCCGGCGCGAGCTGCGCCAGACGATCCACCCCGAGCTCGTGATGCCGATCAGGCTGAACGGGCAGGTCGTCGACGAGCGGACGCTCCGCGCCGTCCTCGCGTTCGTGCTCCTCTATGTCGGCGCGTTCGTCGTCGGCGCTGCCGCCCTCGCGGTCGACGCGCGCTTCTCCAACGTGAGCATCGGGGTGACCGAGGCGATCGCCGCCTCCGCAGGGACGCTCGGGAACGTCGGCCCCGGCCTAGGGTTCGCCGGGCCGATGGGGAGCTACGCGCCGTTCAGCGACGTGTCGAAGCTCGTGATGGTGGGGCTCATGTGGGTCGGCCGGCTCGAGGTGCTTCCCGTGCTCGTGCTCCTCACCCGGGGGTACTGGCGCGTTTGACGTGGGGGAACCCCTGGTTCCCCCACGAGCCCTCTCCTCTTGCGCCGTGCACGAGCCGACGTGGGATTGGCCCCCCGGCCGGCAAAAGCGGGCCTCCGGCCGCGACACGATGCTCGCGGGCACCGTGCGCCCCTGGGTCCTCCGCCGCCAGTGGATCGTCGGTGGGGCGCAGGGGCCGACGACATCGTCCGCGAGGCGACACGCTCGCGTCCTTTCGGTCACCGGTGCGTCCGCGAACTGTCGGCCTCAGCCGACCAGCGCCTCGCGGAGCCGGTCTTCGAGACCGGGCTTGAGGATCGCGATCACCTGATCACCGGGACGAATCACGGTGTCGAGGCCCGCGACCTCGGCGACGCCGTTCCGCGTGATCGAGACCAGCCGGACGTCGGCGGGGAGCGAGAGCCCGGCGACCCGCTTCCCCGCTGCGGGCGCCTCGGGAGAGACCTGCAGCTCGACGACCTCGAGCCCCTCGCGTCGCAGCTCGAGCAGCTTCACGAGGCCGTGCTCCGGTACC
>DASSVY010000321.1:0-2633 GCA_035705535.1 Gaiella sp.
AGCTTCTCGCCGAGTTCGAGCACGAGCTGGGCGAGGACGCCGGCCTCGAGAAGGACGGTGTCGAGCGCCACCTCCAGGAGGCGCTCGCGGAGATGCCGGAGACGGTCGAGCCCGGCCTGCGCCTCGTCCGCCGCGAGTGGCCGACCGACGTCGGGCCGGTCGATCTCATGTGCCGGGACGAAGACGACGGCTGGGTCGCAGTCGAGATCAAGCGGATCGGGACGATCGAGGCCGTCGAGCAGCTCTCGCGCTACCTCGAGGTGATCCAGCGCGACCCGGCGCTCGCCGCGTGCCGTGGGATCCTGGCCGCTTCGGACGTCAAGCCGCAGGCGCGGACGCTCTGCGAGGCGCGCGGGCTCGGCTGGGCCGAGGTCGACCTCGCGGTGCTCCGCGGGGCGCGCGAGCCGGAGTTGACGCTCTTCGACGCCTGACCTCTTGCCGTGGTCACGCCGTCGAGCGGACTGCGTACGAGGTCGCATCGGGCTGGTGAAATCGGACGAGGCCCTCGCCCTCGGCGCGCAACTCGTCGCGGGCAGCGCGGGGAAGGGGCTCGAACGGCTCGACCCGGAGCGTCGCCTTCCGCGCCGTGCGCTCGACTCGCCAGGCGCCGGCGACGGAGCCGTCCACGAGGAACGTGGCGATCGACTGGGGAGCTTTCGTCGAGAACACGAGTTGCCGGAAGCGCTCGGGCAGGATCTGCGTCCGGCGTGCGTGGACGAGGAGCGCGGCGTCCCAGTGGCCGAGAAAGCGCACGGGCGCCCGGAGCGTCTCGGGCGGGAGCGGCGCGCGGGGAAGGTCGATGAGCGGCCTGCCCGTCTCGTCGTGGAACGTCCGGGTCGCGATCCGCTCCGCGACCGGGACGAGCTTGGCGCGCGCGACGCCGGACCAGGTCGCGGCGTCCGCCAGAGTGGAGGGGCCGAAGGCCGCGAGGTAGCGTCGGAGGAGGTGCTCCAGACCGTCAGCCTCCGTCACCCGCTCAGATGGGAGCCACTCGGTCGCGAGCCTGAAGAGGTCGGCGCGCCGCCTCTCCCAGGTGCCGGAGGGTGGCACGCGCACGAGCGGGATCCACATTCCCGACCAGACGGTCGAGCTCTTCTCGGGAAGGAGCGCGTCGATCTCCGTCCTGTGCCACGTCCTCCCCGCCAGGCTGCGCTCGAGCTCACGGGCGACGAAGTCGACGTTCGCGGCACTCTCGTGCCGACCCCACGTCCGGAGCCACCATTCCCGACGGGACGGCCCGACGCCTGCGGCAAAGCTCCAGTAGTCGCGCGGCGAGACGACGTGGATCGTCGAGCGCATCAGAGTGCCCTGCACTGCTCGACGCCTCTCGAGCGCGCTGGTCAGGTTGTCTCGCGAGAACCCCTCGATCGTCGACCAGAGGCGGACGTACGGCGACGGTGCGTATTGCGCCTGAAGGCCTGCGACCCGCTCCAGCGCTCGGCCGACCGGGATCTTCGTCCGCGCGAGGAGCAGCTGTCGGGCGAGGAGGGCCCGGTTGAGCCGTCTCGCCGAGAGCGTCACGGCCGGACCGCGGCCTTCAGGTACTCCCGTGGAGGCTCGTCGAACAGCGCTGCCACGCCTTCGAGCCCGACCTCGTGGGTCACGAGCCGCTCGAACGGATACGCGCCACTCGCGAGGAACGCGAGCGCGGCGCGGAGCTGCCGCGGGGTGTGATGGAAGGCGCCGGTGAGGCGCACCTCTTCGTAGTGGATCCGGTACGGGTCGACGGACACGCGCGCCTCGCGCGGGAGCCCCCCGAAGGCGAGCACCGTGCCGCCCGGGCGCACGAGCGCGAGCGCACGCTCCCACGCCTCGACCGTCCCTGCGGCTTCGATCACGACGTCGGCGCCGTCGGGATCGGCGACGGCGGCGCCGAACGAAGACGCGAGCGCGCGCCGCTCCTCGCGGGAGCCGACCCCGACCGGGTGCCCGCCGGCGTCCGCAACGCACGCGCAGAGCATCAGCCCGATCGGCCCGAGCCCGACGATCGCGACGGTGTCGCCGCGCCGCACTCCGGCGACGTCGACTCCGTGGAGGCAGCACGCGAGCGGCTCGGCCATCGCCGCGACCTCGGGCGCGAGCCCGGGTGGGACGGGGAGGAGATTCGTCCGCGCGATTCGCTCGGGGACGAGGAGGAGCTCGGCGTAGGCGCCGTTCAGGAGCGGGAAGAGGTGCTCGCAGAGCGTCTCCTGCCCGCGCGTGCAGGCGGCGCACGTGCCGCACGGCGCGGAGTTGGCGGCGACCATGCGGCGGCCGGTCGCGACGTCGATGCCGCAGACCTCGTGCCCGAACGGGCTCGGCGGCGGGCCGAGCAGCACCGGATGTCCTCTGCGGTACGCCTTCAGGTCGGTGCCGTCCGTCAGCGCGACCTCGACCTGGACGAGCACGTCGCCCGGACCCGGCTCGGGGTTCGGCACCTCCTCCAGCCGCAGGTCGCCGGGGCCGTGGAAGCGGAGCGCTCTCACGGCGTGAAGACGACCTTCAGCGCGTCGCGTCGAAGGAAGAGCTCGAGGCCCTCGGCGAACCGCTCGAGCGGCAGGACGACCGGCTCGGGGACGTCGAGGTCGTGGAGCAGCGCGAGTGCCTCGCGCATGTACGCGGGCGTCGCCGATCGCGCGCCGAGCACGGTCAGC
>DASSVY010000322.1:0-11594 GCA_035705535.1 Gaiella sp.
GGCGGGACATCTTCTTCGGGTCGCAGACGACGCCGCCCTTCGCGCCGCCGAACGGGAGACCCATCAGCGCGCACTTCCAGGTCATCCCCATCGCCAGGGCCTTGATCTCGTCGTGCGTGACGTTCGGGTGGTACCGGATCCCGCCCTTCGCCGGCCCCCGCGTGACGTTGTGCACGACGCGGAAGCCCTCGAAGACGCGGACCGAGCCGTCGTCCATCGACACCGGCACCGAGACCTCGACGGTCTTCTTGCACCCCTGCATGACCCCGATCAGATTCGGGTCGACGCCGAACGTCTCGCCGATCCGAGCGAGCTGGGCACGCGCGAGCGAGAACGGGTTCTCGCGGAGGTGGGTCGACGTCTCGGTCGCGCTCATCGGGCTCGTGCTGCCACCGCGTGGCCGACTCTAGCGCAGCGTGAAGGGGACGTTCACGACCGTCGGCCGAGCTCCGCCGACCGGCATGCCGGTCACGCGGATCACGTACGCGCCGGCGGGCAGCCTCACCCCCAGCGGGCCGCGGCCGGTCACCCCGAGCGCATAGCGGCCCGGAAGGAGGTCGCGCAGCCGAACGAGGCGGCCGAGGCGCCGGGCCCCGCGGTAGAGCTCGACGTCGAGCTGCGAGAGCGGGAGGATCTCCGGCCGCTCGGCGGGACCGTCCACGCGGCCCGCCACGAACGAGAGCACGGTCGGAGACCGGTCGTTCGGGGCGAAGCGCTCCTGCGAGAGCGCGACCCGGGTGATCACCGGTCTTGCGGTGAGCGGGACCGCAGCCGCCCAGGGGATCCGCAGCCGCACGCCCCGCCCTGCGGTCGCGACGAGGACACCGCCGAGCGCGGTCGGCGCGGAGGGTCGGGTCTCTGCGCGCACGCGGACCCCGACCGTCGCCGTCTGGCCCGGGCGGAGCACGAGCCGTACGCGGGTCGTCTCGACGGTGATCCCCGCGGAGGAGGCGGTGGCGGTGAGCCGGACACGGAGGGGTCGGCGGGAGACGTTGCGAAGCGTCAGCGCGCCCTTCGTCCCTCGTCGGCGCGCGAGCAGCGCGCCCAGGGTCACCGACGGCGGGTCGGCGATCAGCTCCACCGCCGATGCGCCCTCCGGGTTCACCACACCGACCGCCGACCCGCTCGACCCGCGACGCGATGCGGCGACCAGCGCGCCGCGCAATCCGGCCGCGTCGAGATCGGGCCTCGCGTCGGCGAGCAGCGCCGCCGCTCCCGCCACGACGGCCGCCGCCGCGCTCGAGCCGCTGATCGTGCCGTACCGCGCCGAGCCGCCCTCGTTCCGGCCGGGGACGGCGGTGACAAGACCCACCCCCGGCGCGCCGATCTCGGGCTGACCACCACCGTCGAGCGCGAGGCCGGTGCTCGAGAACGGTGCGACGCCGCCGTACTCCGCATTCGCTTCGAAGGCGGACGCGCCGACGGAGAGCCGGGCCGGAACCCCCCGGCGCAGCGCGGCACGCAGCGCGGTCGCGGCAGCGAACGGGATCCCGACGATCGGGACGTCCACCGGGTCGTCGAGCCCGAGCGATCCCGCCGGCAGAGGGCCCTGCACGAGCACCGCACGGACGCCGGCGGCCGAGAGCTCGCTCACGACCTCCGGCGTCGTCGGGCCCGGTGGAAGCAGCGCCGCCGTGCCGGCGACCTTGCTGTATCCCTGGGGATCGAAGAGCCGGTCGAGCGCGTTGCCCTCGGTGACCGCGACGACCTGGCGGCGCGGGAGCGCGACCACCGGCGCCTCGATCACGTCGCCCGGGCCGAACGCGCCGCCGAGCGGCGTCTCTCCCGACGCGAGCACGCCGAGCCCCGCCCGGAGGAGGACGTGCGCGGTGGGGCTGCGCCGGCGGGAATCCGTCGCGGCGACCCCGAGCGCGCCGGCCGTGCCGGCGGGAGAGGCGACGCTGCCGTACGCGGGCCCGGCCGCGCCGTCGTTCCTGGCCGGCGCGACGACGAGGGTGCCGAGCGTGAGCGCTCCGCTCGCGGCGCGCGCGAGCGGGCTGTCCGGGAACGACGCGAAGGGCTCGACCACGCCGACGAGCGCGATGCGAGCCGCATCGTGGGCGTCGCCGTCGGCGTTCGGGTCGACCGCCGCCTCGAGCCCGGCGAGCAGCTGGTCGGAGCGTCCGTAGATCGAGACGCCGCCCTCCGCGTCCGGCTGCCAGCCCGCCACGCGGATCGGCAACAGGGAGACGCCAGGCGCGACGCCGTGGAGCCCTGCCGGCCCGTGCGAGCCCGCGACGAGGCCCGCGAGCTCCGTGCCGTGGCGCTCCGGGCGACCGGGCACCGTCGGGTTCTGCTCGGCGGAGGCGTCGCTGCCCGGGTCGAGCTCGTCGATTCCCGGCACGAGCGCGCGCTGGAGGTACGGATGGCGCGTGTCGACCCCGGTGTCGAGCAGCGCCACGGTGATGCCGGTGCCGTCGGAGCCCGCCAGCGACACGGCGACGCGCGTATCGGCACCCGGCTCGAGGAGGCTCGCGTCGACCGCAGGGTTCGGCAGTGCGGCGGGGTAGACGGCGCGGACCGGGTAGACGCCCGCGACCCCCGGGTCACGCTCGAGGGCGGGGAGCAGGCGCGGATCGATGGCCGCTGCGAAGCCGTTGAAGACCCGGACATACGACTGCTCGGGGTCGATCGGCGCGCCGTGGAAGGCGAGTCGCGTGAGCGCGCGCCGCTGCGCATCGGTCGCGGCCTGAGTCCAGGCCAGCATCTCGCTCTCCGTCGCGCGTCCGCCCGCCCGGGCGACGCGATCCGCCAGCGAGGGCGCCCTCAGCACGACGATCCAGCGCCCTCCGAGCTGCGGGAGCGGCCTGCTGCCGAGGAGGCCCTGCCAGCCCGCGGCGCCGCCTGTGTCCCCGTCCGCCGCGCCGGCGCCTCCGCCGACGGCGAGCGGGAGGAGGACGGCGACCACGGCGGAGACCGCCGTCAGGGCGCGTGCGCTACGCGGATGCGTACGCATCGAGCGCAAGGTAGCCGGGCGAGAGGAGGGGTCGGCCGAACCGGGCGGCGGAGGCGATCATCGCCGCGTTGTCGGTGCAGAGCGCCAGCGGCGCGAAGCGGGCGTCCGGGAGCGCGGCCCGCAGCTCCGAGTTCGCCGCGACGCCGCCAACTACGGCGACGGCCCGATGCCCCGTCTGCTCGGCAGCGGCACGCAGCCGGCCGACGAGCGCCCGCACGATCGCGCGCTGGTAGGAGGCGGCGAGGTCCGAACGACGGGCCTCGAGCTCGTCTGGCCCAAGGTCGCGGACGGCGTAGAGGAGCGCCGTCTTCAGACCGGAGAACGAGAAGTCGAGACCGGGCACGCGCGCGACCGGGAACGCGTACGCCTCCGGGTCGCCCTCGCGCGCGACCCGGTCGAGCTCCGCCCCGCCCGGATAGCCGAGCCCGAGCAGACGGGCGCCCTTGTCGAAGGCCTCGCCGGCCGCGTCGTCGATCGTCGAGCCGAGCACCTCGAAGCCCGTACGGTCGCGCACGGCGAGCACCATCGTGTGCCCACCGCTCGCGAGCAGGCACGTGAACGGCGGGTCGAGCGGGTCGGGCTCCAGGTACAGCGTCGCGACGTGGCCACGCAGGTGGTCGACGGGGACGAGTGGCAGGCCGCGCGCCCACGCGAGCGCTTTCGCCGCGGAGAGCCCGACGAGCAGCGCCCCGACGAGCCCCGGGCCCTGGGTCACCCCGACCCGCGTGACGTCGTCGAGGCTCGCTCCGGATTCGTCGAGCGCGGTCGCGACGACCGGGGCGACGAGCTCGAGGTGCCGGCGCGAGGCGACCTCGGGTACGACCCCGCCGTAGCGAGCGTGCAGGTCTGCCTGGGACGCGACGACGGACGAGAGGATCCGGCCGCCGCCGCTCACGAGCGCCGCCGCCGTCTCGTCGCAGGACGTCTCGATCCCGAGCACGAGCTCGCTCACGCGCCGGTCGCCTCCCGGTCGGCAGGCTCGGCGTCCCGCCACATGATCAGTGCGTCCTCGCGGTTGTCGGTGTAGTACCCGCGGCGGACGCCTTTCGGGCGGAAGCCGAAGCGCTCGTAGAGGCTGATCGCACCGACGTTGGAGACGCGCACCTCGAGCGTGTAGCCGCGCTTCGCGTCGCCCCGGGTCTGGTCGAGCAGCTGCCGGAGGAGCGCCGAGGCGATTCCCTCCCGGCGGCGCTCGGGGGCGACCGCGACGTTCATCACGTGCCAGGCGTCGACGTAGCGGGAGAGCACGAGGTATCCGACGAGCGCTCCCACGTCGTCGATCGCGCCGAGCGACACCGAGCTCGGCTTCGCCAGCTCGCTCGCGAACATCGCGCGCGACCAAGGCGTCGGGTACGACGCCCGCTCGATGCGCTCGATCTCGTCGAGGTCGCCGAGCTCGAGTCGCCGCAGCGAGACGCTCACCGGACGCTCACGCCTCCCTCGGCTTCGCATCGGGCTCGCGCACGTAGACGGGCTGGATCTCCTCGACGGCGCCGTAGGCCTCCGCGAGCCCGGCGTGCAGGGCGGCCCGCGGCAGGTGACGCGGGTCGTCGTCGGGCGGAATCTCCGCCCCCGCCGCCTCCAGCAGCTCGCGATAGCGAACGGCGCCGCTCCCGACGCAGAGCTTCCCGGCGACCTCGACCTCGTCGGGGCGACGTGCCTCCGGGCCGCGGACGAAGACCTCGCCGCGCCGCGCGTCGATCACCGGGACGCCGCCCTGGGCGCCCGCAGCGAGCGCGTCGAGCGTCGAGATCCCCGCGCCCGCCACGCCGAGCGCCAGTGCAAGCCCACGGGCAACGGACAGCCCGACCCGGGTTCCCGTGAAGCTCCCCGGCCCGGTGCCCACGACGATCGCGTCGAGCTCCCGCGGCCTCGCCGACGCCTGCCGGAAGAGCGCGTCGACGTCCTCGAGGAGCGTGGCAGCGACCGAGCAGCGCTCGCCCAGCACCTCCCCGTCGAAGACGAGCGCGCTTGTCGCGACCTCAGTCGCGGTGTCGAAGGCCAGGATCAGCACCCGTGAGAGCTTGTAGCAGCGCATCCTCGGCTGCGTCCACGTGGATCGTGCGCCGTTCGGGTGCGACGTGCCCGAGACGCACCCAGGCGCGCTCGCGGGGCAGCGTCCCGCTCCCGGCCTCGGGCCACTCGACGAAGACGACGGCGCCGTCGAAATACGGTTCGAGGTCGCCCCACTCGGCGGTCGAGAGCCCGCGAAAGCGGTAGAGGTCGAGGTGCGAGACGTCGGGAGAGCCCGGATATCGGTGCCCGATCGTGAACGTGGGGCTGGTCACGCGTCCCGTGATCCCGAGCGCGCGGCACGCGCCTCGGACGAACGTCGTCTTTCCCGTGCCGAGCTCCCCGGAGACCAGGACGACGTCGCCCGGGACGAGGAGCTGGGCCAGCCTGCCGGCAAGCGCCTCGGTCTCCTCCGGCGAGCCGGACACCACCTCGAGCTCGGCCACGTCTAGATGGTTGATCGGAAGTTGGCGTGACGTCCGGTGGCGCCCCAGACCAAGCAGGGCGATTCGGTCGGTTTCGGCGCGTACCCGAAGGTACGGGTCGGAACCGACCGTGCCGATCCGGCGCCGTGTCTGGGGCGGCGCCATCCGGTTTGCGCTGATTTCCGATCAACCATCTAGAAGAGGCCGAGTTGCGCCGGCTCGCGCGAGACGGGTCTCGTGATCACGATCGGCTCGGGCAGCGGCACCGAGGGCTCGACCCGTGGCCGGCCGAGGATCTCGCCGAGCTGCGCGACGTCCTGCTCGAGCACCTCGAGCATCGTCGGGGTGTAGAGCGCGGCCGCCGGGTGATACAGCGGGACGAGTGTCACGCAGCGTCCTCCGAGCGTGACCTCCTGCTCCTGTCCGTGGACACGGGTGATCCCGAGTGCGCGCCCCGAGAGCAAGGTCGTCGCGAAGCTGCCGAGGCTGGCCACGACGCGCGGCTGCACGAGCTCGAGCTGGCGGTAGAGGAACGGCTCGCAGGCGGCGGTCTCCTCGGGTGACGGGTCCCGGCTCCCGGCCGTTCGGCATTTGAGCGCGGTCGCAAGGTAGACCTCGTCGAGGCCCAGGCCGATCCCTGCCAGCAACCGCGCGAGGAGGTCGCGCGAGCGCCCCGCGAACGGCAGGCCCTCGCGGTCCTCGTGGAACCCCGGCGCCTCGCCGACGAGCGCGAGCTCGGCATCGGGGTCGCCCTCGCCGAACACGACCGCGGTCCGCCCGTCGGCCAACGGACAGCGCACGCAGCCGGCGGCCTCGGCGGCCACCGCGTCGAGGGCCGCTGCGCGCTCCGACGCGTCCAAGGCCCCCACTCTACGGGCGGGCCCGGTCGGTTGGGCCGCCACGCTTGACTCGCACCGACAGATGTCAGAAAGTCGTCCTCGCGGCCCACCACGAGGAGGCATCTGTGACCTGGTACGAGTTCCTGCTGTTCGTCCATCTGTGCGGCGCGATCATCTGGATCGGCGGCGCCTTCCTGTTCCAGGTGTACGGCATGGTCGAGCTGCGTTCCCGCGACACCGCTGCGATCGCGAGGTTCGCCGGGAACGCGGGCCGGATCGGGGAGCGGCTCTTCGTCCCGACGTCGATCGTCGTCGTCCTGGCGGGAATCGGCCTGATGCTGAACGGCGACTGGCCTTGGGGCAGGCTGTGGGTCGTCTTCGCGCTCGTGGCGTTCGCAGGCTCCTTCCTCCTCGGGGCGCTCGTGCTCGGCCCCACGGCAAAGCGCATCGAGCAGGTCGGGCCGGAGACGCCCGACGGACAGCGCCTGATCCGTCGCGTGTTCGCGCTCCTCCGGGTCGACCTGCTCTTCCTGTTCGCGATCGTGTTCGCGATGACCGTGAAGCCGACGGGCGACGACACCTGGGCGGTCGTCGTCGTCGCGCTGATCCTCCTCGCCGGTTCCGTCGTGTTCCTCCACGGCATGCGCGAGACGGGCACGCCGGAGGCGTCGCCGAGCGCGACCCACTGAGGGGATGTGTCGCAGGCGGCGCTAGTGGCCGCAGCCGCAGCCGCCGCCGCAGCAGCCGCCACCGCCGCCCGACGAAGCGACGCGGCTCGGCTTCGAGCCCGAGCTCCGCACCGCGAACGACGAGAGCTGCTTGAGCACCTTCGCCGCGCCGCAGCCGGGGCAGGTCACGACCTGGTCGCTCGAGCGGACGAGCTCCTCGAAGTGGTCCTCGCACTCCATGCACGCGTACTCGTAGATCGGCACGGCCGTAGTGTAATCCCATGACCGGCAGCCGCTGGAGGACACCGATGCTCGAGGGCCGCGTCGTCAGGCTCGAGCCGATGGCGGCACGCCATGCGGGGGGCCTCTGGGAGGCGTCTCGCGACCCGCGCACGTGGCGCTGGCTTCCGATCGCACAGCCTCAGACGCCGGAGGAGCTCGAGGGTTGGGTCGACGACGCACTGGCACGCGAAGCGGCCGGTCTCGACCTGCCGCTCGTGACACATCGTGGGAGCGAGGTCGTCGGCTCGACCCGATTCCTCGCGCTCCGCCCCGAGCACGGCTCCGTCGAGATCGGCTGGACGTGGCTCCATCCGTCGGCCTGGGGCGGGGGCGTCAACGTCGAGGCGAAGCTGCTGATGCTCGGGCATGCGTTCGAGGCATGGGGCTGCAGGCGCGTGGAGCTCAAGACCGACGCGCTCAACGAGCGGTCCCGGGGCGCGATGGAGGCGATGGGCGCCACGTTCGAAGGGATCCACCGACAGCACATGCTCGTCCGCCAGGGCGAGAACCGCGACAGCGCCTGGTATTCGGTGGTCGACGACGAGTGGCCGCGCGTGCGGGACGGGCTGGCCACGCGTCTCGCGCACCTGTAGCCGCACCGGATTCGACTATTCTTCCGGGTGCCCGGTATCCGCGAGGAACTGGAGCCTGAATGATCGAGAGCGTGGACGTCATCGGTGCCCACGGGCGTGTCGGACGCGCGGTGAGCGCGCGACTCGCCGAGCGCGGGCTCGTCGCTGCGGGGCGACCGTCCGACGTCGTCCTCCTCTGCGTCCCCGACCGGGCGATCGCCGAGGTTGCGGCCGGGATCGCGCCGGGGCCGTGGGTCGCGCACGTGAGCGGCGGCACGCCGCTCGCCGCGCTCGCTCCCCACGTGCGCCGCTTCTCGCTCCACCCGCTCCAGAGCTTCACCCTCGACCGTGGCGCCGAGCAGCTCGACGGCGCCTGGGCCGCGGTCAGCGGCGAGAACGGCGAGGCTCTTGTGGTTGCGACCTCGCTCGCGGAGGTCCTGGGCCTGCGGCCGTTCACGCTCGCCGACGAGCATCGCGCGCTCTACCACGCGGGCGCGGCGATCGCCTCGAACTACCTCGTCACCCTGCGACGCGCGGC
Source organism: Gaiella sp. (assembly GCA_035705535.1). Lineage (GTDB taxonomy): Bacteria > Actinomycetota > Thermoleophilia > Gaiellales > Gaiellaceae > Gaiella. Next base: position 8,294 of record DASSVY010000322.1, read on the forward strand.
GGGCGAGCTCCTGACGCGGGCCGACGTCCCGCCCGAGGCGCTCGATCCCCTGATACGGCGCGTGGTCGAGAACGGCTTCCAGCTGACGGGGCCGATCGAGCGCGGCGACTGGGAGACGGTCGAGCGGCACCGCGCGGCGATCGCCGAGCACGCGCCGGAGCTGCTCGAGTCCTACGACGCGCTGGCGCGGCTGACCCGCGTCGAGGTCGAGCAAGGAGCGCCCGCATGATGGTCGCCCGGACCGTCGCCGACGTCCGCGCCGCCCTCGCCGACCGGCGCGAAGGGCGAATCGGCCTCGTCCCGACGATGGGAGCGCTCCACGGCGGCCACGACGCCCTGCTCGCCGCCGCGCGCGACGAGTGCGACACCGTCGTGACGAGCCTGTTCGTCAACCCGGCGCAGTTCGGCGACCCGGCCGACCTGAACGGCTACCCGCGCGACGAGGCCGGCGACCTCGACCGCGCACGCGCCGCGGGCGCCGACGTCGCGTTCGTGCCCTCTGCAGCGGAGCTCTATCCGCCCGGGTACCAGACGTGGGTCGAAGTGACCGAGCTCGGTGCGATCCTCGAAGGCGAGCACCGGCAGGGGCACTTCCGCGGCGTCGCCACCGTGTGCCTCAAGCTCTTCGCGATCGTCCGTCCCGACGTCGCGTACTTCGGCCAGAAGGACGCGCAGCAGATCGAGGTGCTGCGACGGATGATCGCCGACCTGCATCTCGAGCTCGAGCTCGTCGCGCTTGCCACGGTGCGGGACGCCGACGGGCTTGCGCTCTCGTCCCGCAACGAACGCCTCTCCGACGAAGAGCGGTCGCGTGCGCTCGCGCTGCCGCGTGCGCTCGCGACCCACGACCCCGATACCGCCCGCACGATCCTGGAGGACGCGGGCCTCGACGTCGACTACGTCGCCGTCGCCCCTTTCGACCCGCCCGTCCTCGCCGCCGCCGTCCGCGTCGGGACGACCCGGCTGATCGACAACGTCCCTCTCGAGGAGGATCGATGAGCACACGTCCCCGCACCCCCGCACCCGGCGCGCCCGCGCCCGGGAAGCTCCCGATCACCGAGCTCGCGACGCTCGTCGAGGGCCGCCAGCCGATCGTGATGATCACGGCATACGACGCGCCGTCCGGCCGGCTTGCGGACGAGGCGGGCGCCGACCTCATCCTCGTCGGCGACTCCGCGGCGATGACCGTCCTCGGCCACGACTCGACCGTGCCGGCCACGATGGAGGAGATGCTCGTGCTGACCCGGGCCGTGACCCGCGGCGCGCGCCGTCCGCTCGTGATCGCCGACATGCCGTTCGGCTCCTTCCAGGTCTCCGACGGAGCGGCCGTGGAGAACGCGATCCGCTTCGTGAAGGACGCCGGTGCGGACGCGGTGAAGCTCGAGGGGGCCGGTCCGACTTTGTCGCGCGTCCGCGCGATCGTCGGGGCGGGGATCCCGGTGATGGGCCACGTCGGGCTGACGCCCCAGACTGCGACGATGCTCGGCGGCTTCAAGGCGCAGGGGCGCACCGCGGACAAGGCCGCGCGACTGCTCGCGGACGCGCTCGCCCTCGAGGAGGCGGGCTGCTTCGCGATCGTGCTCGAGGCGGTGCCCGCGCCTGTCGCCGACGAGGTCACGCGCCGCCTGCGCATCCCGACGATCGGGATCGGCGCAGGGGGCGGCACCGACGGACAGGTGCTCGTCTGGCACGACCTGCTCGGCCTCTACGACGGCCAGTCGCCGCGCTTCGTGAAGCGCTACGCCGACCTCGCCACGACGATCCGCGATGCGGTCGCCGCCTACGCGGACGACGTCCGGGAGCGACGATTCCCGCAGGAGGTGCACACCTACGCGATGTCCGAGGAGGAGCGTGCGGCGTTCGAGGCGGCCGTCGGCGCCGGCCGAGGCGCGCGTGCCGAGCGGTAGGCCGGGTCAGAGGACGCTCGGGAAGACGGCGAACGCGGCCACGATCACGCCTGCGAGGAGCATGGCACCGGCGACACCCCGCCAGGGCAGGCGGAAGGTCGTGCGCAGGCCGAAGGCGACGAGCACGGCGGACCAGGCGACGAAGGCGAGCCCGAGCGCGATCACGAGCGCCCTACCCGTGCCCTCGTCGGAGCCGCCCGTCCGGAACCAGTCGGCCCCGTAGCCGAGCCCGATCGCCGGGACAAGCACGAAGAACCCGAGCGCGAGCGGCACCGCGGCGAACGCCACGACCTGCCGGGCGATCTTGAACGGCGGGTCGACGCCCACCGCCTTCGCGCCGAGCAGGAGCACGAGCCCGAGGAGGAAGTACCCGGCGGCGCCGTAGAAGAGCCCGCCGATGAAGGTCACCACGAGAAGGACGAGCGCGTCGACGGTCGAGTCGTCCATGATCGTCCCCCACGCGGGGGTGAGGATCACGCAGGCCATTCCTGCGAGGATCGTGATCGCGAGGACGGGCTCCGAGCGAGCGTCGACGTCCGCGTCGTCGGTCTCGGCGAGCGCGGCGAACACCGACCGCGGCGCGGTCACGACGCGCGGGACACGACGCCACCACTCCCGCGCCGCGGCCTCGCCGGCGATCGCCCGTTCGGCGCCGATCCGGTCGGCCCGCTCCACGGGCTTGACGGGATGGTGCTCGCTCACGGTGCGAGCGTAGCCTCAGCCGCGAGCCGATCGGCGACGCGCTTCGCCTCGACGCGCAGCTCGGGCACCGCGGTGTGCTCCCAGAGCCCGCCCTTGCGCAGCGGCCCGACGAGCGTGAGGCGCCCGTCGACCTGTCCGTCGGCTGCGACGACTCGCCCCTCGCCGTCGGTGTCGAGCCCGAGCCCGAGCTCGTCGGGACGGATCAGCCCTGCGTCGCGAAGCGAGACGATGAGCGGGTCGCGGACGCGCGTGAGGTCCGTGTCCGGCCCGGTGCAGTTGATCACCTTGCCGACGCGCAGGGTCTCGCTCGCGCCGGAGCCACGCCGGCGGAACGTGACGACCATGCGGTCGTCCTCCTCCGCCAGTGCCTCGAGGCTGCCGGTGACGACCTCGAGCCTGCTCGTCGCGACGAGCTCCGCCACCCCGTGTGCGGCCTCGGGCGAGGCGCGGTGCCGGTGCGTCTCCCAGTACGGGCGCGCATGCCGGAGGAACCGGCGCCGCTCGTCTGCGTCGAGCCTCTGCCAGAGCCCCGGGGTGTCGGCTCTGATCGAAGTGACGACCTCGCGCCAGTCGACGTCGTCGACCGTGCGATCGCGCACCTCGCGGCGCAGGCCGCGGAGCAGGCCGACCGCTGTCGACGGCCATTCGTCGACCGTCTCCGGGCGGTCGAGATGCGGCGGAGGCTTCGCGGA
>DASSVY010000323.1:0-3552 GCA_035705535.1 Gaiella sp.
CGAGCGCCTCACCGAGCAGCCCGTCGCTCGCGAGTCGTCGCTCGACTTCCTCTGCTTCACCGACGACCCGGCGCTCGAGAGCGAGACGTGGACGGTTCGCGTCGTCGAACCGCTCCTACCGCAGGACCCGGTGCGCAGTCAGCGGGCTTTCAAGATCCGGGCGCACGCGACCGTGCCCGAGTACGACGTCTCGGTCTACATCGACAACTCGATCCTCCTCAAGACACGCCCCGAATTGCTCCTCGCCGAGCTGTTACCACCCGAGTGCACCTTCGCCGCCATGGCCCACGGCTTTCGAGAATCGATCGCCGACGAGTTTCGCGCCGTGGTCGAGAGCAGGTTGGACACTGTCAGTCGTTGCGACGAGCAGGCCGCTCACTATGCGGAGGTCGACCCGGCCTGCCTGGAGCTCCGTCCGCTGAAGGGGGGGCTATTGCTCCGCCGTCACCATGATCCTCGCGTCGTGGCGGCCATGGAGCTCTGGTTCACACACGTCCTTCGCTACTCGCGGCGCGACCAGCTCTCGCTCCCCTATGCGCTCCGCGCGACGGGTCTCGAGCCGCTCGTGCTCGAGCTCGACAACTTCGACTCGAAGTACCACCGCTGGCCCGCGAGCGTGGGACGCATCGCCGATCCCTCGGTCTGGCTGCGACCGCAAGAAGAGTTGGAGCAGGCCCAACTGCGGCTGGCGGCGGCGGAGTCGGCGCTCGAGGCGCTGCGCGCCTCGCGCTCGTGGCGCTGGACGAGCCCGGCGCGCGGCAAGCTCACGCGTCTGCGGCCATCCGCCGCCCCTCAGGCGAGCAACGACTCGACGTCGCCGGAGCCGAGCCAGGCGGCGACCTCGCGGTAGAGCCGCCCGCGGTCTCCGCCGTACAGACGGCCGCGGACGAGGAGCGACGCGCGCAGCAGCCGCCGCGCGCGCTCGGCCTCGCCGGGCCGCCCGTGGAGCGAGAGGTAGCGGAGATGCCCGCTGACGTTCTCGCGGAAGAGCCGCCCGCCGTGCGAGGCGCCCCCCACGTGCACGCAGCGGGCCTCGGGCGTGAACACGACCGACCAGCCCCGATCGGCCGCGCGCCGCATCCAGTCGACCTCCTCGCTGAACATGAAGTAGCGCTCGTCGAACGGCCCGACCTCGTCGTACGCCGCCCGCCGGACGAGCAGGCACGCGCCCATGACCCACTCCACCTCGCGCTCGCTCTCGTGGTCGAAGCCCGCGCCGTAGAACGCGTTGAGGGCACGCGACCGCGGCGCCAGCTTGCGGAGGTAGAGGTACTCGGTGGCGAGGCGCCAGAGGGTCGGATAGCCGCGTACCGACCGCTGGAGCGTCGTATCGGTGTTGAGGAGGCGGGGCCCGATCACGGCCGCCCGTGGATAGCGGTCGGCTGCGACGACGAGCGCGGGGAGTGCGTCCTCGACGAGCCACGCGTCCGCGTTGAGGAGGAGGACGTGCTCCGCGTCCGTCGCCTCGATCCCGGTGTTCCAGCCGGCCGAGAGCCCGCGGTTCTCGCTCTCGACGACGCGGACCGCGGGAAACCCCTCGCGAACGAGGTCGACCGTGCCGTCCCCCGAGCCGTTGTCGACGACGACCGTGTCGACCTCGGCGACGCTCTCCAGGCACTGCTCGATCCAGGGCAGCGCGTCGTACGTGACCACCACGCACGCCGCCCGCGCGGCGGCGTCAGCCATGCTCGAGCCGGGGCCGCGAGCGGCCGCCCCTGAGGTTTTCCCAGAGGAGGATCGCCGCCCCCGGGAGCGCGAGCATGGCGGTGACGAGGAAGAACAGGAATCCCGCCGCGAACGCCTGGTCGGCGGGCACGCCGACGCTCCCGAGGAAGCTGACGAAGAACGCCTCGCGCACCGCGAAGCCGTTGATCGTGAACGGGACGAGCAGAACGAGGAAGAACAGCGGCCCCATCACGTAGTAGATCCGCGGCCCCAGGTCGATCCCGACCGCCTCCCCGGCCGCCCAGATGGAGAGCACGCGCACCGCCTGGATCGCCGTCGTGAACACGAACACCACGACCAGGAGGCGGACGTGGCCCCGGAAGTGATGGACGCCCGCGTAGAACGCGCGCATCGGGCGCTCGACGCGCAGCTTCCGCAGGAGTGGACGCGTCCAGTTGAGCAGCGGCCTGGCCGAGCGCGCGAAGAACAGGAACATCAGCACGAACGTCCCCAGCACGAACAGCCCCTCGAGCCAGAGATACGCACCGACGTCATACGTGCCGAGGGCGAGGACGAAGCCGACGGCACCGAGGAGCACCGTCCCTGCGCCTCCGAGACCGCGCTCGAGCAAAACGATCGCGGTGACGTCGGCCGTCCGGCCTCCGTGCCGCCGCGAGGTCTCGTAGACGCGCATCGCGTCGCCGCCGACCGACGTCGGCAGGATCTGACCGGCCGTGTAGGCGACGAAGTACGCCCGCGTGAGCCACCAGAAGCGGTCGGGCATCTGCTGGGCCTCCATCAGCCACTGCCAGCGAAGCGCCATCGGGAGCGCGGTGCCGATCATGATCACGACGGCCAGCGCGAACCACCAGAGATCGGCGTCGACGAGGATGTCGACCGTCTCGTGGATGTCGATCTTCCAGACGAGGTATGCGAGCGCGAGCCCCGTGAAGAGGAGCGTCAGCGCGATGCGCACCGAGCGTTTCTTCATGCCGTGAACGACGCATGGACGCGGCGGAGGGCCTCGATCGCGTCCAGGATGTCCTCGTCCGCGTGCGCCGGCGAGAGTGGGAGCGAGAGCACCTCTTCGCCCGCCCGCTCGGCGACGGGAAGCGGCGGCTGGGAGGGGTAGCGCTCCCGGAACCAGGTGAGCGTGTGCACCGGCAGGAAGTGGATGCTCGTCGAGATCAGCTCGTCCGCCAACGCCCGCTGGTACTCGTCGCGCGTCGCGCCTGCATGCTCGGAATCGATCCGCACGACGTAGAGGTGCAGCGCATGCGTGTCGCGCGCGTCGCGGGCGAGCGGCGCGATGCCGTCCAGGTCGGCGAGCCCGTCGTCGTAGAGCGTTACCTGCCGGGCGCGGATCGCCCCATGGAGCTCGAGCTTGTCGAGCTGCACGAGGGCAATCGCGGCGAGGACGTCCGAGAGGTTCGCCTTGAAGCCGGGCGTGCGCTGGTCGTAGCGCGAGCCGTCGCCGCGCCGGGTCAGGCGCATGTCGCTAATCGCCTCGGCGACGTCGTCGCGTGGCGTCGCGACGAGCCCGCCCTCGCCGGCGGCGAGGTTCTTCGTCGCATAGAGCGAGAAGCAGGTCGCGTCGGAGAGGCTGCCGAGCTTGCGGCCGCGGTAGCGGCTCTCGAGCGCATGGGCCGCGTCCTCGACGACCGGGAGTCCGAGCGCGTGGATCGGATCGAGGTCGCATGGCTGCCCGGCGAGGTGCACGGGGAGGATCGCCTTCGTCCGCTCGGTGACGAGCGCGGGCAGCAGGGAGGCGTCGATGTTCAGGTCGTCCAGGCGGACATCGCAGAGGATCGGTGTCGCGCCCGTGTGCTCGATCACGTTCGCGGTCGCGGGCCACGTGATCGGCGACGTGATCACCTCGTCCCCCGG
>DASSVY010000324.1:0-4382 GCA_035705535.1 Gaiella sp.
GCGAGAAGACGGCGAGGAGCACGAGCCCGACGACGGCGTACAGCCCCTGCTTGATCAGGAACCGCATCGGGTCGCCCTCGCCAAGGGTCGCCGACGCGGACGTCGCGCTGAAGACCATCACGAGCCCGAACGCGACGAGCCCGAGGGTGACGAGGATCAGCAGTCGCTGCTCGACCTGACCGCGGTCCGACCCTCGTTTGCTCCCCACCCCGGGAGCTTCTGCACGAGCCGCCTGAACTCCTCCCCGCGCTGCTCGAAGCTCTCGAACTGGTCGAACGACGCGCACGCCGGCGAGAGGACGACGACGTCGCCGTCGGACGCGGCGGACGCGGCCTCCGAGACCGCCTGCTCGAGCGTCCCGGAGCGGACGAAGGAGACACGAGCTGCTTTCAAGGCCGCCGCGAACTGCTCCGCGGCGTCCCCGATGAGGTACGCGCGGTCGTCTCCGGCGAACGCCCTCGCGAGCGCGTCGTACGGCTCGTCCTTCCCGAGCCCGCCCAAGATGACGTGCTTGCGACGACCCGGGAACGACGCGAGCGCGCGCAGCGCAGCGGCCGCGTTCGTCGCCTTCGAGTCGTTCACGTAGAGCACTCCGTCGAGTGTCGCGACCTCCTCGATGCGATGCTCGACCCCCGGGAACGTCTCGAGCGCCCGGGCGATCGCCTCGTCGGGAACGCCGATCGCGAGGGCCGCGGCGGTCGCGGCGGCCGCGTTCTCGCGGTTGTGCGCACCCGGGATCCGCGGCTCGGCCGGCAAAGGGTCGTCGGCGGAGAACTCGATCCGCCGCGCGGAGCCCGGCACGGGACGGAAGCCGCGCGGGACGACCGCCACGTCACCCGGGCCCTGGTGCGCGAACGCCCGGAGCTTCGCCTCGGCGTACGCGTCGAACGAGCCGTGCCGGTCGATGTGGTCCGGCTCGAGGTTGGTGAGCACGACGACGCGCGGTCGCAAGGTGTCGACGTCCTCGAGCTGGAACGACGACAGCTCGCAGACGATCCAGGCTCCGTCGTCGGCGGCCCCGACGAGCCCGCTCAGCGGGCGCCCGATGTTGCCCGCCACCTCGACGGGCCAGGCGGCGGCCTCGAGCACTGCGCCGAGGAGCGCCGTCGTCGTCGTCTTCCCGTTCGTCCCCGTGACGCCGATGAGCGGGTTCATGAGCAGCCGCGCGCCGAGCTCGATCTCCGAGATCACCGGCACGTCGCGGGCCCGGGCCGCCTGGACCGGCGCCGCGGTTCCCGGGATGCCGGGGCTCTTGACGACGAGGCCGACGCCCTCGAGCAGCACGTCGTCCCACGAGCCGCGGTGCACCTCGGCGTTGACATCGGAGCCGTCGACCGTCTCCGACGCGTCGTGGGCGACGACGGCGACGCCCTGCGCGGCGAGCGCGGCGACGGCGGCGCGTCCCGAGCGCGCCAGCCCGAGAACGAGGACGCGAGCCGGGAGGTCACTCACGGCACAAGCGTAATCGGCGCCTCGCCGGTCAAGCCCGCGGCGCTCGACGCCGATGCCTCTTGGAGGGACTCGCCCCACTCGCCCGTGCACATACGCCGCCGCACTCTGCTCCTCGCCGTCGCTCTCCTCGCGGCGGTCGCCGTGGCCATCGCGATCGTCCTCGTGCCGAGGGGTGGTGACGATGGCTCGCCGGACGCGTCCTGGGCGCCCGCGCCACGTCAGGTCCGGGGGCTGACCGTCCTCGCGCAGTCCGGCCATCGCAGGTACGCGCTGCACACCGCGCACGGCGACGTCGGCTTCCTCGCAGGGGTGAACCTCGGCGCGACGACGCCGGGCCACCAGCCGGGCGAGCTTGCGATCACCGCGGCGGACTACCGACGCTGGTTCGTCGAGATGGGCGAGCTCGGCATCCGCGCGGTGCGGATCTACACGATCCACCCACCGGCGTTCTACGACGAGCTCGCGGCGTACAACCGCGCGCACGAAAACGCACCGCTCTATCTCGTGCAGGGCGTCTATCTCCCCGACGAGTCGTACACGACGAAGCCGCGCGGCCTCTACGACACCGCGGTCTCGACCTCGTTCACGGCGGAGCTTCGCGACGCGGTCGGCGCCGTCACCGGCGACCTCGATCGCGCCCCGCAGCGGGGACGCGCCGACGGGCACTGGAACACCGACGTGACCCCGTGGCTCGCCGCCTGGATCATCGGCGTCGAGTGGGACCCATCCGGCGTGCAGCGCACGGATCGCGCCGACCGCGGCGTCTCGGCGGTCCGCGGTCGGTACTTCCGAAGCACGCCCGACGCGACACCGACGGAGAAATGGCTCGCGGGGAACATGAACCGTCTCGCGACCCTCGAGGCGAGGCGCGGTCTGTCGACGCCCCTGGCATTCACGAACTGGCCCACGACCGACCCGCTCCGGCACCCGAGCGAGCCGCTCCCGCGCGAGGACCTCGTAGGCGTGGACGCCAACCACGTCCAGCCGACCGTCGCCTGGCCCGGCGGGACATTCGCGAGCTACCACGCCTACCCGTACTACCCGGACTTCCAGCGGCACGAGCCCGCGCTCCGGCGGTACGCCCTGGACGGCAAGGTCGATCCCTATGCGGGGTACCTCGCGGAGTTGCGCGCGCACCACGGGCGGATGCCGGTGATGATCACCGAGTTCGGGGTGCCGTCGTCGATCGGCTCCGGTCACGCCGGCCCGCTCGGCCGGAGCCAGGGCGACCACTCGGAGCAGCAGGCGATCGGGACGGACGCCGACCTCCTCCGCGTGATCCGCCGCGAGCGGCTCGCGGGCGCGTTCCTCTTCTCGTGGGTCGACGAGTGGTTCAAGTTCACGTGGAACACCGTTCCGCGCCAGCAGCCCGTCGCCGGCCGCCGCCAGCTCTGGCACGACCCGTGGACGAACGAGCAGTGGTTCGGCCTCGTCGCGACGGACGCCGGGCCACCCGACCCCGTCGGGCGCGTCGTCCAGGAGAGCCGGACCGGGATCCGCGAGATCAGGCTCGCGATTGACCCGTCGTGGCTTCACCTGAGGCTCCATCTCGACCACCCGCCGAAGGGGAAGCTCCTGCTCGGCTTCGACGTCGTCCCGGGAGGGGCGGCGCGCCTGCCCGGCTCGAGGGCCGCTGACGGCGCGAGCGACTATGCGGTCGTCCTCGACCTCGACGAGGGCACGGGGCAGGCATACGTGCGGCCGGCGCTCGACCCGTTGCCGCTCGACTACTCCCCACTCCCGCGCGGCGTCGTCCGCTCGACCGACGGCTGGGACGAGATGCTCCTCTCCACGAACCGCTCGCTCGTCGTCCCGACGACCGGGAAGCGCCTCGCGTACGAGACGATGGACGTGGGCAGGCTCCGCCGCGGAACCTGGGATCCGGCCTCGTCCGACTACGACAGCCGCGCCACCTGGCAGGCGGACGGACAGGACGTCACGATGCGCATTCCCTGGATGCAGCTCGGGATCGTCGACCCGTCGTCCCGTCGGGCGCTCGTGCCCAGGACGGAGAACGGCGCGCCGGTCGCGACGACGGTCCCCGCGCCGAAGATCGGCCTCCGCGTCGTCTCGCCCGTCAATGGGACGGCGCGGGCAACGCTCACGTGGGACCGCTGGAACGTCGTCCATCCGACCGAGCGGCTCAAGGTCGGGTCCGACGCGTACGCCCGGGCGCTGCGGGACGTCTACGCCTCGCCCGCCGAGGGCTGAGCTTCCGCCCTCGAATCGCGCCTCGCCAGCGCGACGCCTGCCAGCACGGCGGCCGCGCCGAGGCCGAGCTCGGGCGTCAAGCGCTCGCCGAGCACGAGGGCCGCCAGCACGAGGCCGGAGATCGGCTGGAGGAACATCAGTGGGGCCATCCGCATGATCCCGCCCCGTGCGAGCGCCCAGTACCAGCCGACGTAGGCGACGATCGACACAAGCACCGCGAGGAACAGCACCGCGCCCCACGTCCGTGCGTCCGCTTGCGGCACGTGCCCCCCTGCGAACAGCCCGACGGCCAGCGGCGCCAGGACGAGCGCGCCGAGGATCACACCCCAGTAGGTCGTCGTCGCGCTCGAGACGCCGCGCGGCACGAGTCGTGCGCCGGCGACGTAGCCGGAGGAGACGCCGAGGGCGGCGGCGAGCACGAGCAGGTCGCCCCCGAGCGTCGCGGTGCCGTCGTCGCCGCCGGTGCGGACCGCGATGATCACCGCCTCGCCGGCGAGCGCGACCGCGCAGCCGGCAAGCCACCAGACGCCCGGTCGCTGTCGCGTCACCAACGCCGCCCAGAGCCCCGTGAACACGGGGAGGCCGGCGAGAATCGCAACCCCGTGCATCGCCGACGTCCGCTCCTGCCCGATCGTGTAGACGATCGGGAAGATCACGAACGCCGTCGCGGCCGACACTGCCAGGAGGAGGCGCGAGTGCCGGTTCGACGGCGGCCGGAG
>DASSVY010000325.1:0-3110 GCA_035705535.1 Gaiella sp.
ATCGTCACACACCGAGCCGGCCGGCGTGGACCAAAGACGCCCCATGGGGCGGCAGCTCCCCGGGTTGGACTCGAACCAACAACCCTCCGGTTAACAGCCGGATGCTCTGCCAATTGAGCTACCGGGGAAGGCAGCGGGGGCCAAGTGTAGCGGTGGTCTGGGGCGCTCTTGGCTCCGGATGACGAGCGGAAGGAGGATCGGGGGGCGGGGAGAAGGAAGGGAGTTCCGTGCGCCGCACCGTCGTGATCGTCGTCACGGCGGCTCTCGCCCTGGCACTCGTCGGGCACGCCGCCGCCGCACCGAGCGCCAGGATCGCGGCGCTCCAGGTCGCGCTGCGCTCGCACGGCCTCTACACGGGCGCGGTCGACGGGATGAACGGGCCGCTGACGCGAAGCGCGCTCCTTACCTTCCAGCGGAATCACCGGATCCGGGCCACCGGCAAGCTCGGGATGGCCACCCGCTGCAAGCTGGGCAGGCTCGGCACGCCCTTGCTCGGCCAGCGAATGCTCTCGCGCGGTCGCGTCGGCTGGGACGTGACGTCGCTCGAGTTCCGCCTGCGCCAGTACGGTCTCGCGGCGAAGCGGATCGACGGCCGTTTCGACGAGGCGACGGTCGCCGCGCTGCGGCGCTTCCAGCGGGCCCACGGGCTCCAGGCCGACGGCGTCGCGGGCACCCGGACCTTCCGTGCGCTGGCGCACCCGAAGCGGGCCGCGGCGAGGAAGAAGACACGCCCGCGTCCGCCGGTTCTGATCCATCGTGTGCTGGCGGGCGAGGGGTTCACGCAGATCGCCAGGCGTTACGGGATCGGGGCGGGTGCGCTCGCGAAGGCCAATGGGCTGACGCTCTCCAGCGTGATCGTGCCTGGCCAGCGCCTCCGGGTGCCGGGCGCAGCGTCGCGGGCGCCGGTGCGCGTCGCCAAGCCGTCGCTCGCGCGCGCGTTCCACACAGTGCAGCCGGGCGAGGGATTCAGCGCGATCGCGCAGCGGTACGGGATCAGCGCGATCCGCCTGGCGCGCGCAAACGGATTGACGCTCGCGAGCGTGATCTCGCCGGGTCAGAAGCTCCGCGTACCGGGGCGGCTCGCCGCGTCGCGGAAGACGCCGGCGTTGCAGACCGAGCCGGCGCCCAGCTACCACACGGTCGCGGCGGGGGAGAGCTTCTTCTCGATCGCGCAGCGCTACCACGTGAGCCCGTGGCGGCTGGCGCAGGCAAGCCACCTTCGCCTGATGTCGACGATCGTCCCCGGCCAGCGGCTGACGCTGCCCCCGGGTGCGCATCTCGCGTCCACGGGGCCGGCGGTCGACCGGGGCGCCGTCCGCGTCGCGATCGATCGCTGGGCGGCTGCCTATGGCGTCGATCCGGAGCTCGCGAGGGCGCTTGCGTGGATGGAGTCCGGCTTCCAGGAGGACGTCGTCTCGAGCGCGGGCGCCGTCGGCGTGATGCAGCTCCTGCCGGAGACGTGGGAGTGGGTCGACACGGTCCTCCTCGGCGAGTCCACGCCGAGAACCTACGACGGCAACGTGCGCGCAGGTGTGCGATACCTGCGCTGGCAGCTCGACCAGTTCGGCGGAGACGTCCGGCTCGCGCTCGCGGGCTACTACCAGGGCGCCCGAGCCGTCCGTGACCGCGGCCTGTTCGACGACACGAAGCAGTACGTCGCCGTGATCCTCCAGCTCTACGGCTCGGTCTGAGCCAACGACCGGAGCCGTTCGAGGCGCTCCGGATCGTCCGCGAGCCCAGGATCGCCGCCGAGCAGCTCGGCGGCGCGACCGAACCACGGACGGGCCTCGTCGCTTCGCCCAAGTGCGAGCAGGCACTCACCGAGCTCCTCGAAGACGTAGCCGTCGGCCTCGCCGAGGGCCTCGAGCTCGGCGCGGAGCGCCTCCTGCTCGTCGAGCGCGGTCTCGACGTCGCCGCGAGAACGCCGACAGCGCGCGATCGACCAGCGCGCGATCCTCGCGCGATCCGCGCGGCCGTTCGCGAGCCACTCGTCGCGGGCAAGCTCGAACAGCTCGATGGCCCCGTCGTCGTCGCCGGCATCGTGACGCGCCCAGCCCATGTTGTTCGCGAGCGATCCGACCCAGCGGCGCGCGCGCGGGTCGGCCGAGCTCCGGGCGAGGGCCATCGCGCGGCCGTTCCACGACCACGTCTCGTCGGGCGGCTCGACGATGCCGAGCATGTGCGCGGCATCGACCGCGAGCGCGTCCTCGCCCACCGAGCCCGCGAGCTCCCAGGCGCCGAGGAACAAATCACGGCCGCGACCGGGCTCGCGGGAGGTGTTCGCCAGGCGCCCGCGCTCGAGCAGCAACCTGATCCGGCCCCGCGCATCGCCGGGGCGAAGCGCTCGCGCGGCGGCGTCGAGCGTCGCCGCGGCCTCGTCGAATCGGTGTTGCAAGCCCTGGGCACGGGCGAGCTGCGTGAGGGTCTCGGCCTCGAACGCTCCATCCCGCTCGTCGCGTGCACGAGGAAGGACGGCGCGAAAACTGGCCTCGCTCGCAGCCGGGTCGTCGAAGTCCCAGAGCGCGTCGAGCTCGTCGAGCGGGATGGACGCGGCGTCCAGGCCCGACCTCAGCGGAGGCTGGACACCGCCGCGAACGCCTGGCGGGCAGCCTCGTCCGCGGACAACGACCAGAACGCGTCGGGCGTCGAGAAGATCTCGACGTCGAGGGTGCCGTCCCAGCCTGCTGCACGGAAGGCGGTCACGAACGCCGCGGCGTCGCCCTGGCCTTCGCCCGGGAGGACGCGGGCGTCGCGGCCGATGTCCCGGGTGGGGCGGTCGGCGAGGTGGAGACACGTCACGCGGTCGAGCGCCGCGACGATCGCCGCGGGTCCCTCGGCGGCGAGGTTGTAGCTGTCGGCGGTGAGCCCGACGTCGGAGAGCCCCGCGTCCTCGAGCACCGCGAGTCCGTCGGCGACCGAGCAGATGAACGCCGTCGAGTCGCGCTGCGCGGGATGAATCGGCTCGAACCCGAGCGGCACGCCTTCCTCACGCGCCGCGGCCCCCGCACGCTGGAGGCCGTCGACGAGAATCGCGCGTGCCTCGACCTCCTCGTAGTCTCCGAGCGGCCCGCTCAACACGACGATGCTCTCCGGCTCGTACCGCGCGAGTC
>DASSVY010000326.1:0-7202 GCA_035705535.1 Gaiella sp.
TGTATCGACATCAAAGATCGCTCCTGCGTGGACGTCTGCCCGGTCGACTGCATCCACGAGTTCGAGCGGATCTTGATCATCGATCCGGAGGAGTGCATCGACTGCGGGGCGTGCGAGCCGGAGTGCCCGGTCGAGGCGATCTTCCCCGAGGACGCCCTTCCCGACAAGTGGGACGCGTTCGTGAAGATCAACTACGCGTTCCCGGAGGGCGCCGGGGTCATCAACCCCCTCGTCCAGCAGTACGCCGACGAGAACAACGTCCAGAACGAACCGCTTGAATAGCTCGCGAAGCGGGATTCCGCAGTAGCGGAATCCCGCCGCTTGATCCCCGCCTTGCGGCGGGGCACATCCCTCAAGGCGGCCGCTTCGCGGTCGCAACTGCATCGTCTCGTCCGACGTTGCTTACAACCTTGCTGCGGACGGCGGCAAGACTATGCGGATGGTCGTCCAGCGGCCGTCGCGGGAGGCCTCGAACGTGCCGTTGAGCTCCGCGGCGCGCTCGGCGAGCCCGTCGATCACCGCCTGACGGCGCTCGGGCGCGCCGTCGTCGGACACCTCGAGCTGCACCCCGTCATGCGCAGTGCGCGAGACGGACACCCGGACGGCCGTTGGAGGGCCGCGGCGCACCGCCTGGTCGATCGCCTCGCGCGCCACCTGGAACAGGCTCGAGCTGGCGCCCTCGCCGAGCTCCTCGTCGTCGACCTCGATCTCCAGCCTCGCGCCTCGGCGACCGGCCGTGCGCTCCGCCAGCTCGCGCACCGCCGCCGCGAGCCCGACCTCGTGGAGCGAGACCGGCTCCAGCCCTGCGACGATCCCGCGGAGCTCCTCGGCGGCGTCGCGGGCGACTGCGAGCCCACGGGCAGCGAGGCGGACGCCTGCGTCGGCATCCTCGGCCTCGAGCGCCTGCACGGCGGCGTCGAGCATCTGGCACAGCGCGGCGACGTGCTGCACCGGGCCGTCGTGGAGCTGCTCCGCGATCCTTCTCCGTTCGGCCCGCTCCGCGAGCAGACGCTCGGCGAGGAGGTGCTCGTCGCTCAAGGGCGTCAGTCGATCATCGCTTCGCGGAGCGCGATGGCGACCGCCTGGGTGCGGGTCTCCGCCTCGAGCTTCGCGAGGATGTGGCGCACGTGGCTCTTCACGGTCTCCTGCGAGATGAAGAGCTGCTGCGCGACGTCGGCGTTCGACATCCCGTCGGCGAGCAGCTGGAGGATCTCACGCTCGCGCTGGGTGAGGATCTCCTGTCCGTCCTTCCCGGTGGCGAGCGACGGGATCAGCGCCGGGTCGACGAAGGTCTCGCCCGCCGCGACCTTCTCGATCGCCTTGAGGAGCGTGTCGTGCGGCGCCTCCTTGAGGACGTAGCCGCGGGCGCCCGATTCGAGCCCGCGCTGGAGCAGCGCCCGCTCGCTGTACGCCGTGAAGACGAGGACGCGGCTGTCGGGGACGCGCGCGACGATCTCCTCCGTCGCCTCGATGCCGTCCATCTGCGGCATCCGCAGGTCCATGATCACGACGTCGGGCCGCCGACGCTCAGCGAGGGAGACGGCGGTCTCGCCGTCCGGCGCCTCGCCCACCACGCGAATGTGCGGGGAGCGCAGGAGCGCGAGCCGGAGGCCCTCCCTGACGACCTCGTGGTCGTCGGCGATCATCACGGTGATCTCGCCGTTTTCGGTCACGTGAGGAGATTCTACGAGCCCGGCGTGACGCCTTCCTGCTGCGTCACACCGCGAGGGCGAGCTGCTCCGGCTCGGGGGCCGGGCGAATCGGCGGCCGCCGAGGTCGCGAACGCTCTCGCGCGAGCTCTCGCACGGTCGTGCGGACGGGCTCGACCTCGCTCGAAGGCAGGTAGGCGCGACCCTCGTAGAGCCGCTCGTACTCCGGGAGAAGCTCGGGCCAGTCGCGCGCGAGCGCCTCGAGGAAGTGCTCGCGCGTCCCTGGCCTGAGGTAGAGGACATTCGCCCAGATGCCCGTGGCGCCCGCGGCGCGCGCCTCGCGCACGACGTCCGCGAGGAGCGCGGGGTCGTCGGACAAACCGGGAAGGATCGGCGCGAGCGCGACCCCGGTGTCGATCCCGGCGTCGACCAGCAGCCTGACGGTCTCGAGTCGCCGTCGCGGCGGCGCGGTCCCCGGCTCGGTCGTCCGCCAGATCCGCTCGTCGAGGGTGGGGACCGAGAAGCTGACGTGCACCTTCGCGCGGCGCGCCGCCTCGACGAGCACGTCCACGTCGCGGCGGACCATCGGCCCACGCGTGATCAGCGAGAACGGCGTTCGCGCGGCGCCGAGCTCGCGGATGCACGCGCGCGTCAGCCGGAATCGTCCCTCGGCGGGCTGGTAGGGATCGGTCGCCGCGCCGATCGCGACGCTCTCGCGCTTCCAGGACGTGCGACCGAGCTCCTGGCGCAGCACCTCGGCGACGTTCACCTTGACGCGGATCGACCGACCGTAGCGCTCGTCGGCCGGCCGCTCCGCCCGAGCCTCGAACGCGCGGACGTAACAGAACGTGCAGCGGTGCGCGCAGCCGGTGTACGGGTTGAGCGACCAGGCGAACGGCATGCCCTTGACGCGGTTGAGCGCGCTGCGGCAGGGCTCCTCGCGGTATTCGACTCGCATCCCCCAGAGGATAGAACAGACGTTCGCCTCCGTCGAGACGCGGCGTGTCAGGCGGTCGCGGACGTGATCATCCCGGCGCCGACCGTCTCGTTCGTCGCCTCGTCCACGAGGATGAACGCGCCGGTCGTGCGGTTCACGTCGTAGGGATCGGCGAGGAGCGGCGCGGCGAGCCGGAGCCGCACGTGGGCGAGGTCGTTCAGCTCGAGCCGCTCCGCCGGGTGCTGGTCGAGCGTCTCGACGTCGAGCACCGAGACGATCTCGTCGAGGATCGCCCGCGCCCACCGTGTGGTGTGCTTGATCGCAAGCCGCGCGCCCTGGTCGACCGGGCGCTCGCTCATCCAGCAGACCGTCGCCTCGAGTTCTCTCGCGACGACAGGCGGGTCGGCTGGGTCGCAGAGCATGTCGCCGCGGGCGACGTCGATCTCGTCGGTCACCTGCACGACAACCGCCTGACCCTGCACCGCGACCTCGACCGGGCCGTCGTGTGTCTCCACGGAGGCAACTCTGGTCCGCAGGCCGGAAGGCAGCACCACGACCTCGTCGCCGGCGCGCCACTCGCCGCCCGCGATCTCGCCGGCATAACCGCGGTAGTCGTGGTGCTCGTCGGTCATCGGGCGGATCACCCACTGCACCGGGAAGCGCCTGCGCGCGGCGTCGCGGTCGCCCGCGATCTCGATCCGCTCGAGCCGCTCGAGGAACGTGCCCCCTGGCCACCAGGGCATCCGCTCGGAGCGCTCGACGACGTTGTCCCCGGTGAGCGCCGCGATCGGGATCGCGATCTCGTCCCGCACGCCCAGCCGGTCGCACAGCACCTCCAGATCCGCGGCGATCTCGAGGAAGCGGGCCTCGTCGAAGTCGACGAGATCCATCTTGTTGACCGCGAACACGATGTGGGGGATCCCGAGCGTCGCGGAGATGTAGGTGTGGCGACGGGTCTGCTCGATCACGCCCTTGCGCGCGTCGAGCAGCACCACCGCGACGTCGGCGGTCGACGCGCCCGTGACCATGTTGCGCGTGTACTGGACGTGCCCCGGCGCGTCGGCGAGCTGGAACCGACGGGTCGGCGTCACGAACGAGCGGTACGCGACGTCGATCGTGATCCCCTGCTCACGCTCGGCGCGCAGCCCGTCGGTGAGCAGCGCGAGGTTCACGTAGCCGTCGCCGCGGCGCTCGCTCGTCGCCTCGACATGTTCGAGCTGGTCGACCATGACCTGCTTCGTGTCGTAGAGCAGTCGGCCGAGGAGCGTGGACTTGCCGTCGTCGACCGAGCCGCACGTGACGAGGCGAAGCAGCTCCGTGCCCTCTGCGATGAACGGGCTAGAAGTAGCCGACACGCTTCCGGTCCTCCATCGCCGCCTCCGAGAAGCGGTCGTCGGCGCGCGTCTCACCCCGCTCGGTCACCCGCGTCGCCGCGATCTCGCGGACGACCTCGTCGATCGTCGCTGCGTGCGAGCGGACACCGCCGGTGCACGTCATGTCGCCGACGGTGCGGAAGCGGACGGACTCGGTGAACGGCTCCTCGTGCGGGTAGCGCTCGACGAACTCCGAGGCCGCGTAGAGCATCCCGTCCCGCTCGAACACCTCTCGCTCGTGCGCAAAATAGATCTGCGGGAGCGCAAGCCGCTCACGGGCGACGTACTGCCACACGTCGAGCTCGGTCCAGTTCGAGATCGGGAAGACGCGCACCTGCTCGCCCTTGCGGATGCGGCCGTTGTAGAGGTTCCAGAGCTCCGGGCGTTGCGCGCGCGGATCCCACTGGCCGAAGTCGTCGCGGAAGGAGAAGATCCGCTCCTTCGCGCGCGAGCGCTCCTCGTCGCGGCGCGCGCCGCCGATCGCGGCGTCGAAGCCGTGCTGCTCGATGGCGTCCAGCAGCGTCGTGGTCTGGAGCTGGTTGCGAGACGCGCGCGGGCCGGTCTCCTCGACGACGCGGCCGTTGTCGATCGACTCCTGCACTGAGGCGATGACGAGCCGCTCTCCGAGCTCCGCGACCCGCCGGTCGCGGAACGCGATCGCCTCGGGGAAGTTATGGCCGGTGTCGACGTGCATCAGCGGGAACGGGAACCGTCCCGGGCGAAAGGCCTTCTCTGCGAGGCGGAGCAAGACGATCGAGTCCTTCCCGCCGGAGAAGAGCAGCACCGGGCGCTCGAGCTCGGCAGCGACCTCGCGCATGATGTGGATCGCCTCCGACTCGAGCGCGTCGAGGTGGGAGAGGCGGACGATCGGGTCGGAGACGCTCATTCTTCTTATGCGTGGAGGCCGCACTCCGTCTTGCCGGTGCCGGCCCAGCGGCCGTCCCGGCCGGCGCCCGGCGCGGTGCAGTGGGTGCAGCCGATCGAAGCGTAGCCCCGGTCGTGGAGCGGGTTCACGGGGAGGTCGCGCTCGCGGACGTATGCCCAGACGTCGTCGTCGGTCCAGTCGGCGAGCGGGCTTGCCTTCCAGAGCTCGTGCCGGTCGTCCCATCCGAGCTTCGGCGTGCCCGCGCGCGAGGGCGCCTGGTCGCGCCGGACGCCGGTGATCCAGCCGTCGAGCCCCGAGAGCGCCTGCGCGAGCGGAGCGATCTTGCGGATCGAGCAGCAGAGATCCGGGTTCCGCTCCCAGAGCGCCTCGCCGTGGATCGCGGCCTGGCGGCCGAGCGACGGCCCTTCGTAGACCTCCAGGCGGATCCCGTAGCGCTGCTCGAGCTCGCGCCAGAGCGCGTAGGACTCGGGGAACAGCACGTGCGTGTCGAGCGTGAAGATGCGCGCGTCGGGTCGCCGCTCGAGGAGCATGTCGATGAGGACGCTCTCCTCCTTCTGGAACGAGCACGCGAGCGCGACCGCCGGTAGACGCTCGAGCGCCGCCTCCAGCACCTCCTCCGCGGAGAGGGTCTCGACGTCGGTCTCGCCGACGATGTCCCGGATGCTCCGCTCCATCGCGCGAACGGTATCAGCCATCACGAACGCTTATCCGCAGAATTAGTGGTCACGCTATGACGCGATGTCGACCTCGCCAAGGCGGCAGCGAGATCGGCGATGCCGACCGTGCGCATGCGCCGGCGCATAGGGTTGCGTCGTGGACGAGCTCGAGGGCGGAATCCGCCGGGTCACGCTTCCGCTCCCGAACCGGCCGGGCCACGTCCACGCGTACCTCCTGCCCGGCGACGACGGCTGGACGGCGGTCGACACCGGGCTCGGCCTGCCCGACGCTCGCGAACGATGGACGGGCGAGCTCGCCGCCCTCGACGGCGAGCCCGTCCGACGGATCGTGATCACCCACTTTCACCCCGACCACGTCGGCGCGGCGGCGGATCTCGCCGAGCTGACCGGCGCCTCCGTCGCGCAAGGCCGAGTCGACTATGCGCAGTGCGCGCTCGTCTGGGGTGGAGAGGACTGGAGCGGCGTCCTCGTCGAGTGGTTTCGCCGGCACGGGGTTCCGCCCGACGTGACCGACGAGCTGATCCAGCAGGGCTCCGTCTACCGCCCCTTCGTCCGCTACCGGCCGGATCCGAAGCTCCTCGATCCCGGCGACGTCGTCGCGGGCTGGGAGGCCGTTGCCGCGCCCGGCCACGCCGACGGCCAGCTGATGCTGCTCCGCGACGGCGTGCTCGTCGCCGCCGACCATCTCCTCGGCCGGATCTCCCCGACGGTCGGCCTCTGGCCCGCGAGCCGACCCGATCCGCTCGGCGACTATCTCGGAGCGCTCCGGGCGACGATCGACCTCGAGCCGACGCTCGCGCTCCCGGGTCACGGCGAGCCGCTCACCGATCCGGTCGGCCGTGCGCGGGAGCTGATCGAGCATCACGCCGAGCGCCTGGCCGTGACGGCCGCCGCGCTCGGCGAGGAGCCGCGAAACGCCTACGACGTCTCGTTCCCGCTGTTCGGCGACGACCTGAAACCCGCCGCGCGGCGGTTCGCGGTCGCCGAGACGCTCTCGCATCTCGAGCGCCTCGTGCTCGAGGGGGGCGCTCGGCGGGAGGAGACCGCCGGGGTCGTTACTTATACTTCCGCGCAGTAGTGGACGACGAGCGACCGCCCAGTACCCGTGCCCCGGAACGTGGGGCGCAGGGCACGAGCCTCTCGGGATTACCGGTCGACGCGACGAGTCGCGTCGACTCTCCGTCCGTGCCCCTTCGCCTCCGGGTCGGCTAGATGTCCGTCGGCCTCGAGCTGCTCGGCGTCCTCCTCCTGATCCTGCTGAACGCCTTCTTCGTGGCCGGCGAGTACTCGCTGGTCACGGTGCGGCGCACGCGGATCAAGGAGCTCGCGGACGAGGGCAGCCGCACGGCGCGCTCGGTGCTCTCGATCACGAGCGATCCGCCGCACTTCATCGCCGCGATGCAGCTCGGCGTCACGCTCACTTCGCTGGGCATCGGCGCACTGGGCGAGCGCGTGCTCAGCGACCTGTTCGACGAGTGGCTCGCGACCATCCTCGCGGTCCTGCTCGCGTTCCTCGTGATCACGTTCTTCCACGTCGTCATCGGCGAGCTCGTGCCGAAGGGGCTCGCGCTCAGCTTCACGGAGCGAATCGCGCTCGGGGTGTCCGTGCCGGTGCGGGCGTTCTTCTTCGTCTTCGCGCCGCTGATCTGGGTGCTGCAGCGCTCGAGCGAGAGCGTGCAG
>DASSVY010000327.1:0-2822 GCA_035705535.1 Gaiella sp.
GACGAGGTCGCGCACCACTCGGGGCTGGAGCGCGCCGACACGCTCGAGGCGCTGCGCAAGCTCGACCACCAGTTCGGGCGTATCGCACGCGCGCGACGGTACGCGCCGCGCCCCTACGAGATCGTCGTCCTCTCGGACCACGGCCAGACGCAGGGTGCCACCTTCAAGCAGCGCAACGGCTACGGCCTCGACGACCTCGTCACGCGCTCGCTCGAGTCGGCGGACGTGACGTCGCTGGTCGGAGGCGACGAGCACGATCGCGCCGTCGGCACCGCGTTCGGCGAGGCAACGGGTCGCCCCCCGAAGGAGAAGAAGCGCGCGAAGAACGACGTCTCGGGCGAGGACGTCGTCGTGCTCGCCTCAGGGAACCTCGGGCTCGTCTACCTGATGGACGAGCGGCGGCGAATGACCCGGGAGGAGATCGACGCGCGTCATCCGCGGCTCCTTCCCGAGCTCACCGCGCATCCGCACGTCGGCTGGGTCCTCGTCCGCTCCGAGGCCGAAGGCCCGCTCGTCCTCGGCCCACGCGGCAAACTTCACCTCGCGGACGGGCGCGTCGACGGTCAGGACCCGCTCGCGTCCTTCTCGCCGAATGCAGCGAGGCATCTGCTGCGCACCGACGGCTTCTCGAATGTCGGCGACCTGATGGTCGGCTCGTTCTACGACCCGCAGCTCGACGAGGGCTGCGCGTTCGAGGAGCTGATCTCCTTCCACGGGGGCCTCGGCGGCCCGCAGACGGAGCCGTTCATCCTTCATCCCGCGCGCCTCCGGGTGCCCGACGAGCCCGTTCTCGGGGCAGAGGCTGTCAACGCGCTGCTGCGCCGGTGGCGAGCCGACCTCGCCGGCGGCGGCGAGCTGCCTCCCGAGCCCATCCCGACCACAGAGGTGACCGCATGACGACGACCCCCGAAACTCCTTCGCACGGCCCGTCGCGCGTCCGCATCGTGGTCGCGCGGGTGCTCGTCGTCATCGGCGTCCTGCTGCTCGTGGTGAGCCTGCTCTCGAACTGGGTCAAGCGCGAGGCGCTGGACAAGGACCAGTTCCGCTCGACGTCGGAGGAGCTCATCGCTCATCCCGATATCCAGGACCAGCTCGCCCAGACCATGGTCGAGCAGCTCTACGCCAACGTCGACGTCTCGCAACAGCTCGAGGAGAAGCTGCCGCCGAACCTGCAGGCGCTCGCCGGCCCGATCGCCGGGCTTTCGCGCGAGCTCGTCGACCGTGCCGCGACGGAGCTGCTGCAGCGCCCGCGCGTCCAGAGCCTCTTCGTGAACGCCGCGTCGCTCTCCCAGGCGCAGGTGGTCAAGGTGCTCGAGGGCGAGACGACGCGGCTCCAGACGACCGGCGGCGACGTCGTGCTCGACCTCCATCCGCTCGTCACGCGTCTCGGCGACCGCTTCGGCGTGCTCGGGAACGCATCCCAGCAGCTGCCGCCGGACGCGGGCCGCATCGTCCTCCTCCGGTCCGACGAGCTCGGCACCGCCCAGAACGTCACGCAACTCCTGAAGAGCGTGGCCGACTGGATCTGGGTGCCGATGCTCCTGCTCTGGGCGGCGGCCATCTGGCTGGTGCGGGGCCGGCGCCGCAAGGAGGTGCGCGCCATCGCGGTCGGGATCATCCTCGGCGGCATCCTCGTCCTCGTCGTCCGCAGGGTCGCGGGGACGTACCTCGTGGACAACCTCACGTCCTCCGACTCCGTGCGGCCCGCGCTCAGCGCGTTCTGGTCGATCCTCTCCGACGGCCTCGCCGAGGCCGCGTGGAGCGTGATCGCGGTAGGCGTCGTCGCCGCGATCGGTGTTTGGCTGACGGGCGAGGGCGCCCGCGCCGGCTCGGCGCGGCGGTGGCTCGCACCGTGGATGGCCCGGACGGAGGCCGCCTGGATCGTGTTCGCCGTGCTGCTCGTCCTGGTCCTCTGGGCGCTCCCGCTGCACCGCTTCGTCCTATACCTGATCCTCGCGGTGCTGGCGGTCGTCGGGTTCGAGGTCGTACGTCGCCAGATCGTGGGCGAATACGAGGCGGCCGGGTCGCCCGAGCGGCCGCCCGTCACGATGCCGTGGGGGAGGGGCGATCGCCCCGCCACGCCGGAGGGTGGGGTGGACGAGCTCGAGCGGCTCGCGAAGCTGCGCTCGGAGGACCTCCTCACCGAGGAGGAGTACGCCGCTGCGAAGGGCCGCATGCTTCCGCCCGCGGGCGGCTGAGCCTCCGGCTCAGAGCGCGAGTGCCTCGCCGGGCGCGAGGACGCGTACCGCGACGTCGGGGGCGAGTCGAGCCGCCGCCGCGCTGAAGGCCGTCTGCGGACGGGCGAGGTACGCGGGCACCGTCCTGATGCCGAGGTGCACGGGGGCGTACGTGCCCCAGTGGATCGGTACCGCGAGCTTCGGGCGCAGGAGGGCGATCGCCTCCGCGGCGCCCTCCGGATCGAGGTGTGCCCCGCGGCCGAGGCTCGGCCCCCAGCCCCAGATCGGGATCAGCGCCACGTCGAGCTCCGGCACCAGGCCGTCCATCTCGGGAAAGAGATCGGTGTCGCCCGCGAAGTAGACGCGGCGCGAGCCGAGGACGGCGTACCCGAGGGCGGGGGCGCGGGCCGGGTAGGGAGGCCGCGAGCCGTCGTGCGCGGCGAACGTCGCCTCCACGCGCACGTCGCCGATCTGGAGGCCCTCGCCGACGGCGAGCTCGTGGACGTCGCGGAAGCCCTGGCGATGCAGGAACGAGCCAAGCCCACGCGGGACGACGAGCAGCGTCTTGCGTCCGAGCCGCTGGAGCGAGCCGAGATCGAGATGGTCGTGATGTGCGTGCGACAGCAGCACCGCGTCGATCCCGCG
>DASSVY010000328.1:0-3781 GCA_035705535.1 Gaiella sp.
GGTGGGCGCTGTTCGTCGGCTGGAAACCGCCCGCACCGGGCTGAGTCGAAGCCCGGCGCGAACTCGGCACAAAGCCGTGACGGACGCCGCCGTACGGTTCGCCGGGTGGGCCTCCTCGGCGTCGTCCTGCCCTCTCGCTGCGCCGTCTGCGCGGTTCCGGGACCGGCGCTCTGCGAGCGCTGTGACGCGAGCCTGATCCGAATCGCGCCACCCGTGTGCGAGCTGTGCGGCTGCCCCGGCGCATGGCCCGTGCGGCGCTGTGTCGAGTGCGCCGGTCGGCGGCTGGCCTTCGCCCGAGCCCGGAGCGCCCTCGTCTACGACGCACGCGCGCGCATGCTCGTGTCGGCCTGGAAGGAACGCGGACGCCGCGACCTCGCACCTGCGCTCGGCGCGATGGTCGCCGAGGTGATCGCGCGGCCCGGGGTCGCCGCGATCAGCTTCGTGCCCGGCGACCGGGAGCGGGGACGGGCACGCGGCCATGTGCCGGCAGAGCG
Source organism: Gaiella sp. (assembly GCA_035705535.1). GTDB lineage: Bacteria > Actinomycetota > Thermoleophilia > Gaiellales > Gaiellaceae > Gaiella. Next base: position 495 of record DASSVY010000328.1, read on the forward strand.
GCTCGCGCGGGCGCTGGCCGACCGGTGGGAGCTGCCCTGCGAACGCCTGCTCGCCCGTCGCGGGACCGCACGACGCCAGGCGGGGCTGCCTCGCAGCGAGCGATCCGCGAACGTCCGCCGCGCCTTCGAGCCGTCGGCCGAGTCGCCGGACGCCGTCGCCCTCGTCGACGACGTCTACACGACCGGCGCGACCGTGGGGGCATGCGCAACCGAGCTCCGGCGGGCGGGTGCACGCCGAGTCGAGGTCGTTTGCCTTGCCCGGGCGGTGCGATAGCGTGTCGACAGAACCCGAAGGAGGCCGCCATGCGACTGCAGGTCACGGTGCGACGGGGACACGTGAACGACGATGTCCGCCGGTACGTGGAGTCGAAGCTCGCCAAGCTCGGCCGCCGCCTCCATCCCGACACACTCGTCGAGGTCGTCCTCGACCGAGAGCGAAACCCGAAGATCGCCGATGACCACATCGTGGAGGCGGAGCTGCACATGAAGGGTCCGAACCTGTTCGGGCGTGAGGCGGCGGCGACATACGAGGCGGCGACCGATCTCCTGGTCGACAAGCTCGAGCGTCAGGTCGAGCGCCTGCGCGACAAGAAGGTGCACGAGCCACGCCGGCGCGCGCAGGGCACGACACCGGAGCCTGTGCCGGTCGAGGAGATCGAGCAGGGCCTCCGCTCCCAGAACGGGTAGCCGATGCCGCTGCCCCACGACCCCGGCCCGCACTGGGGCGAGGTCGGGATCCACGGCCTTCACCGGCAACGTGAATGGGATGCGGTCGCGACCCTCGACCGGTCCGCGGCCGGCACCGAGGCGTGGTTCGTGGTGCTCGCCGACGGGTCGCTCGTGCGGGAGGCGGGGGACGCCGATCCGGCGCCGTTTGGGGAGACGATCTCGGTGCCACCGCCGTTCCGGGCGCATGCCGTGCGCCGGGACGGGACGACGTGGGCCGTCGCCGCCAGGCGGATCGAGACCGTCGAGCTGCACGGTGCGGGCGGAGACGAGATCGAGATCGCCTGGGACGGGTCGGAGCGAACCGTGCGGATCGACGGCGAGCCGACGCTCGGCGGCGTGCCCGTGCTCGAGCGCCTCGCGGCCGCCCGTCACTCGACGTATGTCGTCACGGCCGCCCGGATCGCCGGCGACGTCTGGGAGATCGCCGTCTCGCCGCTCTGAGCCTCTAGCCGAGCGGCCCCGAGCGCCAGCTCACGCGGCGGCCGTCCGACCACCCGGAGCCGCCCGCGTCGGTCGCGAAGGGCATCGTCTGCCACGGCTTCACCGCGATCACGCGCAGGAGCGCGTCCCTGCCTGTCGAGACCGTCCGCGCCCGGACCTGGGTGCCCTTGCGGTAGACGATCGAGCCCTGGCGGTAGTCGAGCATCAACGCGCCGGGCGGGAGCGTGACCCTCTTGCCGGCGGTCGGCGATCCGATGGTCACGGTCGAGCCGACCTGGACGAGCGGGCCGACGAGGCCGAGGGCGACCGCCCGCACCGGCGCGGGCCCGTAGTCGTCCGTTCGCAGGGCGACGCCGGTCCGCGAGAGGAGGACCACTCGCCCGTCGTCGAGCGCGGCGACGACACGGGCGGCGCCGGGGCCGACGCCGGAGGTGAGGAGCCGTACCGGAGCGTCCACCGCAGTCCGGAACCTGCGTCCCCCGGCCGGCGAGACGAAGGTGACGGTCTGGTCGACCGCGTACGGGACGCCGTCGTTCGTCCCGGCCCCCAGCACGATCGCCGGCGGCCCGTCGGTGTCCGACGAGGCGAACGCGAGCCGTCGCGCGACCCGGCGCGTCGGCGTCGCCGACCAGAGCTGCCAGTCCGTGATGTTCCCGCCGATGGCGGTGAGCCAGAACGCGCGCCGGCCGGTGACCGCGACGGAGGGGATCCCGAAGCCCCCGCTGGGGCCCTCCTCGCAGCCGACGATCGTGTGGGTGCCGAGCGTCCAGTGCCCGAGGCGCGGCGTGTCCCACAGGACGACCGAGCCGCAGTTCGTCCGCGTCCGGCCGACCGCGTAGACCACGACGCGGTTCGTGACGGAGAGCGCCGTGACGGGAGCAGGGGCGGTCAGCGTGCGCCCCGGCGTCAGGAGTGCGCCGGCCGAGCCGGCGAGGGCGAGGGCGAGGACGGCTCCGCCCAGGATCGCGAGTCGCTTCATGCCCGGATCATGGCCGCGCCCTCGTGAAGGGAACATGATGAGACGGTTCGGAAAATCCGGCGCCTGAAGGGCTTCGCGCGAGCCGGTACCCTCTCTCCATGCCAGGCGAAAGCTTCGGAAAGTTCGAGAAGGTCCTTCGCATCGGCGAGGGCAGGCGCCGGAAGCGGCTCGCCGAGCAGGCGGCGTACATCACCTCGCTCGAGCCCGAGTTCGAGGCGCTCTCGGATGAGGAGCTCCTCGCGAAGACCGCGGAGTTCAAGCAGCGGCTCGAGGAGGGCGAGGACCTCGACGACATCCTCTACGAGGCGTTCGCCGCGGTCCGCGAGGCGCGCCGGCGCGAGTCGGGCCAGCGCCTCTTCGACGTCCAGCTGATGGGCGGGATCGTCCTCCACGACGGGGACATCGCCGAGATGAAGACCGGCGAGGGCAAGACGTTCGTCGCGAGCGCGCCGCTCTACCTGAACGCGCTCACGGGCGAGAACGTTCATCTGGTCACCGTCAACGACTACCTTGCGAAGCGCGACGCGGAATGGAACCGGCCCGTCTTCGACCGCCTCGGCGTCACCGTCGGCTGGATCGAGAACATGATGCCGTTCGCCGAGCGCAAGGCTGCCTACGACGCGGACATCACGTACGGCACGAACTCCGAGTTCGGCTTCGACTACCTCCGCGACAACATGGCGGTCTCGCTCGAGGGCACCGTTCAGCGCGGCCACACGTTCGCGATCGTGGACGAGGTCGACTCGATCCTCATCGACGAGGCGCGCACCCCGCTGATCATCTCCGGCGAGCCGGAGACCGCCGCGAAGACGTACTACGACTTCGCGCGTGTCGTGCGCGACCTCGAGGGCGCGCCGCTGACCCGCAAGGCGATGAAGGGCGAGGACGAGACGGAGCTCTCGGGCGCGGACTTCCTCTACGACGAGAAGTTCAAGACGGTCTCCCCGGCCCAGATCGCACTCGACAAGGTCGAGCGGGCGCTCGGGATCGAGAACCTCTACGACCCCCGCAACGTCCAGCTCGTCAACCACCTGAACCAGGCGCTCAAGGCGGAGTCGCTGTACAAGCGCGACATCGACTACGTCGTCCAGGACGGCGAAGTGAAGATCGTCGACGAGTTCACCGGCCGGATCATGGA
>DASSVY010000329.1:0-8133 GCA_035705535.1 Gaiella sp.
GCCGGGCTCGTGCGAGTGGACGGCACGCCGCGACCGTCCCTGACCGCGGTGCAGGATGCGATCGCCCAGCGTGCGTGCCCCGCGGGGAACGGGGCCCGCTGGCAGCCGATGCGCGCCGTCCTCGGAGCAGGTACCCCGACCGTCCGGCTCGGCCGGCGTTCGATCGTGATCGGCGTCTCGGCGGCCGAGAGCGTCTCTGCTCGGGCGTGTCTCCTGAGGGGCACCCAGACGCTCTCGAGCGCCCGGCGCGCCCTCACGTCCGCGGGCACCGCGGTCTGTGCGACCGGCCGGGTCGAGGCGAACCGCTCGGCGATCCTTCGGCTCGCTCGGAGCCCGGGAAGGCAGACCCTTGCCTTGCGTGTCTCGGCCGACGTGAATCCGGGGCGCGCGACGACCGTGATCCGTGTGGTGTCGGGCTGCTTGACATCGAACACATGTTCTGTCACCATGGGAACAGATGTTCGCAAGAGCTTCTCTCGCGCGGGTTCTCGGCCTCGTCGTGGTCGTGCTCTTCCTCTGGGCGCTCTTCGCCGGTAAGGGGGGCGCGAACGGTCCGGAGCGGCACTACCGGGTGAAGCCGGGCGACACGCTCTGGTCGATCAGCGAGAAGACGTACGGCGGCGATCCGCGCGAGGGTATCTGGGAGCTCCGCGAGCGCAACCGGCTCGTCACGGCGACGATCGTGCCGGGGCAGATGCTCGTCCTGCCGTCCTGACGGTCGGCGCGTAGACTCGCCGGACCGAGAACCGAACCGCGAATCGGAGGTCGTCGTGGCGAGCGAACGCATCCTCGAGCTACTCCGTCGGCCCAGCGACCCCACGGAGCACGACGCGATCCGCGACCTCTGGAAGGCCCACTCGATCGCCGAGGACAACCGCGATCTGCCCGGCCTGATCGCGACGCTGACCGAGGACTGCGTCTACACGGTCGCGGGCGAAGAGGGCGCTCGCTGGGAGGGGCATGAGGGGGCGACGCGGTTCTACACCGAGCTCCTCACGGCGTTTCCCGACATTCACTTCGAGCTCGACTACATCGTGATCGGCCCGCAAGGAGTGTGCGAAGAGGCGATCGTCACCGGCACGCACGAGGGGAGATGGCTCGGCTACGAGCCGACGGGCGAGCGCCTCGAATGGCGGAACGCGATCTTCTTCCCGTGGGACCCGGCCGCCCGGAAGTTCAAGGGCGAGATGGTCTACACCGACCTCGTCTTTCAGGGGACGGCGCCTGAGGCGTGATGTCAAATTTCCGCGGCCCGGCTGCCGCTACCGGCGGCGCCAGGCCGTCCCGTCGGCCTTGCACAGGCCACCGGCCTGCGCCGCGGACGCCTGGCCACCCTCGCTTTGCCTGGAGGGGCCCCGCAGGGCGCATCAAGCCCTCGGGATGCCGGCTGCGAGAGCGACGTCCACGTCGCCCGCGCCAGACGCCGAGCCACTCGGGCGCGGTGACACAGACGAGACGGTCCGGAGAGGATCTCGTCGCGGTTTCAGCGATAGCGTGATATCAGGGCACCGGGGGTGCCCCTGGGGGTGGTTGTGCGAACAGGGCCGGGCCAGCTCCTCGCCCGCGCATCCGAGCTCCAGCCCGATGCCCGGCCCGGCGATGCGGGAAATCAGCCGCTGCGGGGCTACGATCGGCGCCCGTGGATCTCGATCTGCTCTTCCTCGGCACGGCCGGCTCCGCGCCCACGGCGTCACGGGGCACCTCGTCGACCCTCGTGCGGCGCGGCGGCGACCGTCTGCTCGTCGACTGCGGGGAGGGGACGCAACGACAGCTGCTCCGCTCCGAGGCCGGGCTTTCGGATCTCGAGGACGTCCTCCTGACCCACCTGCACGCCGACCACGTCCTCGGCCTGCCTGGAATGCTGAAGACGTTCGCGCTGCGCGGCCGTGAGTTGCCGATCGTCGTCTACGGGCCACGCGGCACGCGGGGCCTGCTCCAGGCGCTCGGCGTCGTGATCGGGCGCCTCACCTACGAGCTCCGCGTGGTGGAGCTGTCCCCCGGCGACAGCGTCGAGCGAGCTGGGTATCGCCTCGTGCCCTTTGCCGTGAAGCACGGTGGCACGGCACTCGGATATGCCCTCCGTGAGGACGAGCGGCCCGGTCGCTTCGACGTCGCCGCGGCCGCTGCGCTCGGCGTTCCCGATGGTCCGGCGCGCGGCGCGCTCCAGCGGGGGGAGGACGTGACTCTCGCGGACGGTCGCACGGTCCGCCCGGGCGAAGTGCTCGGGGCCGCCCGCCGCGGGCGCACCGTCGTCCTAACAGGAGACACCGCACCGAGCGCGAGCGTCGTCGAGGCGTCGAGCGGAGCCGACGTGCTCGTCCACGAGGCGACGTTCCTCGCTGACGAGCGCGCCCGCGCCCATGAGACGGAGCACTCCACCGCCGCCGAGGCGGCGCTCGTCGCCCGGGAGGCGGGCGTCAGGCTCCTCGCGCTCACGCACGTGTCGGCTCGCTACGCCGGCTCGGAGGTCGAGGAGGAGGCGCGGCACCTCTTTCCCGACACGGTCGTGCCGCGCGACTTCGACGTCATCGAGGTGCCGCTGCCCGAGCGAGGCCCGCCCGAGCTCGTGCCGCGCGGAGGCAGACGCGCGCGCACGCAGGATGTAGGGTCCGGCGCATGACAGCGCTCGTGCAGGTCGCGGTCGCGGGCAGCGTCGACGAGGCGGAAGAGCTGCAAGCACTCCTGGATCGCGCCGGGATCTCCTCGACACTCGAGCCCGCGGTGGACGAGCACCCGGCTCAGCACGACGACGTGCCGCTGCGGCTCCTGGTCAAGCCGGACGAGCTCGACGCTGCGCGCGACGCGATCGAGGCGCTCACCGAGCCGGACGACCAGCTCGCGGGCTAAGAACTCGTTCCAGAACGAAGCTTGTGCCGCCGGTCGCGCTGGGCGGCGCGCTGCGGCGGCGCAGCGTCACTCTGAGACGAGTTCGTGAGACCAGGAGCGGCCGCCCCGGGGGGCGAGCCCGCGTCACGAAGCGGTCTTCGGGGTGAACACGATCGTCGTGGTGCCCGCGAACCCGTCCGTGTCGAGCTGGAATCCGCACGCGTGCGTTCCGTCGGCGTACGGTGGCGTCGGAATCCGGTGGATCGCGGACTCGCCGGCGGGCGTCTGCAGCGTGGCGACCTGGATGCCGTCCACCGACGCCCGGACGGGATCACCCGACTTCCCGAGGATCGTCAAGTCGAGCGTCCCCGGCCGGCAGGCGTAGACCGTGACCTGCGCGTTGCGGGTGAAGTCGCCGTTCGGCAGGAAGCCGCTCCGCTCCAGCTCGATCCGAACGGGCTCCTGCGGGCGCCACGCGACGAGGCCCGGCGCGTCGCCGTCACCCTGCGGCCGCTCCGCGACCCGGTCCCCGGCGATCATCATCCCGTCCGGCGCGACGACCAGCGGCCGCGCGAGCGGGGTACCGTCCGCCGACCGCAGCACCCCGTCGTCGCCGATCGTCGCGGTGGGCGTGTCGGGCGGGAACGGAACGTCGGCTGCTGGAAGGCCGACCACGTCCTGCACCGCGCGGTTCCAGAACACCGTCCGCGCGACGGACGTCCAGACACGATCGCCCGTCACGAGCAGTGTCGCGCCGCGCAGCCCGGCGTCGTCGAGCCAGGTGGGAGAGTCGGAGCCGATCGCGGCGCGCTGCTCGTGGGCGGAGGCGCTGTCGATTCGGCGGGCGGTGTCCACGGACACGAGCGCGAGGCCGACGCCGACGACGACCGCACCGATCCAGGCAAGGCGGCGCGGGACGAAGACGGCGAGCACACCCGCGCCGAGCGCGGCGAGGACGAGCGCGATGCGCTGGGCGGTCTCGGAGCCGAGCGTGGCAAGGGGTGCCGGGGTGAGCGTGTTCACGATCGACCCCGGGCCGACGAGCTGGTCGAGCGGGACGAGCGCTGCGAGGAGCACCAGCACGCACCAAACGGGCACGACGGCACGCCGCTCGGCCGGTGCGCCCCTGGCGATCCAAGCGCACAGCGCGATCGCGAGGAGCGGCAGAACCGTCAGGAGATATCGCTCCGCCACCGCGCCGACGTACACCGAGGCGAACAAACCGACCTGGACGACGAGGAGCATCGTGTACCCGAGCGCGGTCGAGACGAACGCGCGCAGACGCGGATCGGCGTCACGCCGCGTGAACACGCACGCGGCGAGCGCGGCGAGCGCGAGTACGGGAAGGCCGAGGCCGAGCACTGCCACGTCGAATGCGTGCCAGAGGATCTCTCCGAGCCCCTCGCCGGCGACCGGAGCGCTCTCGCCGACGGGCGTATAGGCGCCGAGGATGCTCCGGCGCGTCAGCTCGCCGCCCGTCGCGACGACGACCGCGGAGACGAGGGTGACGACCAGGAGGGCCACGGCGCCGAGCCAGTGGAGCGGTCGCAGGCGGCCGCGGTCGCGTGCGGCGAGCGCGTCGATCAGGGCCGCGACGAGGAACGCCGGAAGCAGCACGAGCGCCTGGAGCCGGACCGCCGCGGCCGCCGTCGTCCAGGCGACGAACACGCCGTAGCGCCATGACGAAGGCTCCTCGAGCGCGCGGGCGAGCATCAGCAGCGCGACGGTCACGACGACGAGCGTCAACGGCTCGGTCATCAGGAAGCCCGCGTAGTGGAGCGCCGGGGCTGCAAGCGTGATCGCCGCCGCCGCGACGGACCAGCGCGGTGTCGCGAGCCGGCGGGTCCACACGTAGGTCGGCACTGCGACGAGCGACATCGCGAGACACTGGAGGAGCCGGGCCGACTGGATCCCGTCGGCCAGGCTCGAAAGTCGGAGGGGCGCGCCGATCAGGGCGGGCGTGAGGAGGCTGTAGTAGGGCGCTTGGAAGCTGCGGAGGGTCAGCGTCCCGTGTGACCAGAGACCCTCGCCGAGCATTCCGTACACCATCTCGTCCGGTGCGATCCACGGTGTGGTGAACGCCTGGGCGACTGCGAGGCGCAGGAGCGTCGACGCGACGACGAGGCCGGCGACGGCGAGCGCCGCGTGCGAAATCCCGCGTGTGCGAGGCACCCGGAGGGTGGCCGTCTCCGAGCCGGTCACGGCGGGATCCTGTCGGGGTCGCACGAGGAAGCTGTGAGGAGGGGGGCCGTCATCGCGCTCGGGTCGGACGTCATGAGAGGACGGTAGACTCGCACGCGTCCCTTTAACCCGGTCCAGCGAGGCCGGAAAGGAGCGAACGGTGAAGAACGGCTCGGCCGCGCCCGTGACGGGGCGCGAGATTCTCGACGCGGACGGCCTGGGGCGGACGCTCGCCCGCCTCGCACACGAGTTGATCGAGAGAACCGACGACGTCTCGTCCCTGGCGCTCGTCGGCATCCACACGCGCGGCGTGCCGCTCGCCCGCCGGTTGCGCCGGCTCGTCGCGGAGCGCAGCGGGGAAGAGCCGTTGCTCGGGTCGGTGGACATCGCGTTCCACCGCGACGACGTCTTCGTCCGCGCCGGCGGTGCCCCGCTACGCGCGCAGCCGCTCGTCCGCGGGACCGAGCTCGGGTTCTCGCTCGAGGGCCGGACGTGCGTGCTCGTCGACGACGTGCTCTTCACCGGTCGCACGATCCGCGCTGCGATCGACGCGCTCCTCGACTACGGCCGCCCCGACCGCGTGCAGCTCGCGGTGCTCGTCGACCGCGGCCACCGGGAGCTGCCGATCCGGCCCGACTACGTCGGCAAGAACCTCCCGACCGCGCTCGACGAGCGGGTGCGCGTGGAGCTCGAGGAGGTCGACGGCGCCGACCGGGTCGTGCTCGAGCAGTCCCCGCAGGCGGACGGATGAGCCTCGCATCGCGCCGCGATCTGCTCGGGATCGCCGACCTGACCCGCGCGGACGCGGAACGCGTCCTCGACACCGCGCGGGCGCTCGAGCGGTCGCTCGACCGGGAGGTGAAGAAGCTTCCGGCGCTGCGCGGCCGCCTCGTGGTGAACCTCTTCTACGAGTCCTCGACCCGCACGCTCTCGAGCTTCGAGCTCGCCGCGAAACGGCTCTCGGCCGACACGATGACGCTCCGGTCCTCGGGCTCGTCCGTCGACAAGGGCGAGTCGCTCCGGGACACGGCGCTGACGCTCGCCGCGTACGACCCCGACGTGGTCGTCGTGCGCCATCCCCAGATCGGAGCGGCGAACCTCGTCGCGTCGGCGACCGAGGCACACGTCGTGAACGCCGGAGACGGCAAGCATCAGCATCCGACGCAGGCGCTCCTCGACCTCTTCACGATCCGCGAGGCGCTCGGCCGTCTCGAGGGTGTCTCGGTCGCGATCGTCGGGGACGTCCTGCACTCACGCGTCGCACGCTCGCTGGTGGAGGCGCTGCGCCTCGTCGGCGCCGAGCCTCTGCTCGTCGGCCCACCGACCCTGCTTCCGCGACGGATCGAGGAAATGGGCTGTGCGACGGCCACGTCCATGGATGCGGTCGCCGACGTCGACGTCGTGTACGTCCTCCGGATGCAGTCCGAGCGGATGCAGGCAGGCGCGGCGTTCGTCCCGTCGCTGCGGGAGTACACCGCGCTGTACGGCGTCACCCCGGAGCGGCTGCGCCCGGGACAGCTCGTCATGCACCCGGGGCCGATGAACCGCGGGATCGAGATCGACCCGCGTGTCGCCGACTCCGGTGCGTCGCTCGTCACGACCCAGGTTCGCTCGGGGCTCGTGGTGCGCATGGCGGTGCTCTACGACCTGCTCACGGCTCCCGGCCTCCACGTCGCGGCGCCCGCCCTCGAGGTCGCGTAGCAGCCGTGCTCGTCTGCCGCAACGGCCGCCGCGACTCGCTGACGATTCGTGCGCGGATCGTCGATCCGGGGCAGGGCCTCGACGAGCAGGGGACGCTGACCGTCGAGGACGGGCTCGTCACCGCAGTCGAGCCCGGGATCGCGGCGCCGGCCAGCCTCGTGGTCGCGCCGGCCTTCGTCGATCCCCACGTGCACCTGCGCACGCCGGGGCGCGAGGACGAGGAGACGATCGCCTCCGGCACCGAGGCCGCCGCCGCGGGCGGCTACTGCGCGATCGTCGCGATGCCGAACACCGAGCCCGTCGTCGACACCGCGCCCGTGCTGCAGTCGCTCGTCGAGCGCGCGCGGGAGGAGGCCCTCGTGCCGACCGGGTTCACCGCGGCGATCTCGAAGGGCCAGCGCGGGGAGGAGCTCACCGAGATGGCCGAGCTCGCCGCCGCCGGCGCGCTCGCGTTCACCGACGACGGGAGGCCGGTGGCCTCGGCGCAGCTGATGCGCCGCGCGCTTTCCTACAGCGCGGTCGCAGGGCGGCCGCTCGCGCTCCACTGCGAGGAGCCGACGCTCACGCACGGGGGCCACATGCACGAGGGCGCCGTCTCCGCCGAGCTCGGGCTCGGCGGCTGGCCGTCCGTCGCCGAGACGTTGATGGTCGAGCGCGATCTCGCGCTCGCCGCCTTCGAGGAGCGTCCGGTGCATCTCCAGCATCTCTCGGCACGCGGCTCAGTCGACGCGGTCCGTCGCGCGCGCCTCGGCGGCGTCGCGGTGAGCGCCGAGGCGAGCCCCCATCACCTCTGCGCGACCGACGAGCGGATCCGCTCGCTCGACCCCAACCTGAAGATGAACCCGCCGCTCCGCACCGAGGACGACCGGCGAGCTCTCGTCGAGGCGCTGCTGGACGGCACGATCGACTGCGTGGCGACCGATCACGCGCCCCATGCACGGCAGGAGAAGGACGTCCCGTTCGAGGAGGCGCCGTTCGGCGTCACCGGGCTCGAGACGGCGTTCGCGGCGCTGCACACCCACCTCGTGCTGCCTGGTGTCGTCTCCCTCGAGACGGTGCTCGAGCGGATGTCGGCCGGTGCGGCCCGCGCCTTCGGGCTCGACGAGCCGCGGATCGCGGTCGGCGAGCGCGCGAACCTCGTCGCGCTCGACCTCGGCGCCGAGTGGACGGTGACCGAAGGCGGCTTCCGCTCCCGCTCGGCCAACTCGTGGCTGCTCGGGGCGGGTCTGCGCGGGCGCGTCGTCCGAACGGTCGCCGACGGGAGGGAGGTGTTCGCGCTGTGAAGGGCTATCTGCTGCTCGAGGACGGAACGGCGTTCCACGGCCGCTCGGTGGCGGCCGAGGGGACGGCGTTCGGCGAGGCGGTCTTCACGACCGCGATGACCGGCTACCAGGAGACCGTCACCGACCCGAGCTACGCCGAGCA
>DASSVY010000330.1:0-3850 GCA_035705535.1 Gaiella sp.
CTCGCCGTTCGGCTGCGCCGATCTTCATGACCACGGCGGCCGCGCTGCCCGCGATCGCCGTGCTCGTCGGCGGCGCGCACCACGTCCAGATCGACCCGTGGATCCACTTCGTCGGCGTCGGCTTCGCGGCCGCGATCGCAACGGGCGCCGCACTCGCCCTCACCGTCATGGGCGCTCTTCAGTCCGACGGCCGCGCGGTCCTCGCCGGGCTCGCCTTCTCTCTGATGGCCGCGCTCCTCTGCCTTCACGGCGCGTCGACCCCGGGCATCCTCGTCGGGTCGAACGGCGTCATCGCCTTCACGGGCGGCGCCACCCTGCCGGTCGGCTGTGCGATCCTCGCGCTCGGCACGCTCTCGGCTCTGCGCCGGCCGGAGGCCGTCCGGCCCCTGCTCGTCGCGCTCGCCCTCGGCGTCGGCGCGATCCTCTCCCTCGGGATCTCGATGATCCACTGGCCGGGCCTCGTCCCGTCCGTCCCGGCGCCGCGGAGCCCGCTCGCGCTCGCAGTCCTCGCCGTCGGGCTCGCCGCGACGGCGCTGCTCGTCGTCCGCGCCCTGCGCACGTACCTCCTGACGCGCCGCTTCCTCGACCTCGTCGTCGTCGTCGGGATCGCCTGGCTCGGCACCGCGCTCGTGGCCTCGCTCGTCTACAGCTACGAGAACATCGGCTGGTGGTTCGGCCACGCGCTCGAGATCGTCGCCATGGCCCTCGTCGGGATCCCGGTCGCGCTCGATCTCCGCCGCGGCGCCGGCCGTCAGTCGAGGCCGCTCGTCGGCGATCTCCGGGCCGTAGACCTCGTCACCTCCGAGGAGGCGTTCCTCGGCTCGCAGGTCCGTGCCCTGCTCGTCGCACTTGCCCTGAAGGACGGCTCGACCGAGGAGCACACGCGGCGGGTCGCGCTCCTCGCGGTCGAGGTCGGCGACGAGCTCGGACTGCCGCCGGGGCGGCTCCGCTCGATGGCGACCGGCGGCCTCCTCCACGACATCGGAAAGCTCTCCGTGCGCGACGAGGTGCTCCGCAAGCCCGCCTCCCTGACCGACGAGGAGTTCTCGGAGGTGAAGCAGCACGCGGCGGCCGGTGTCGCGCTGCTCGAAGAGCTCGGCGGCTTCGACCCGCTCGTCGTCTCACTCGTCAACGACCACCACGAGCGGCTCGACGGTTCGGGCTACCCGCGTGGGCTGGCCGACGGGGAGATCTCGCTCGAGGCGCAGGTCCTCGCCGTCTGTGACGTGTACGACGCGCTGATCTCGCCGCGTGTCTACCGCGCGGCCTGGCCGCACTACCGAGCGCTGGCGCTGCTGCGTCAGGGCGCTGGGCTGCAGTTCGAGCCGCGCTGCGTCGACGCCCTGGAGCGCGTGCTCACCCGCGAGCAGGCGTCCTCGGTCGAGCGACAGTCCGAGTCGCCCGCCGCCTCCGAGCGCTACGCGGCGGCGAGCGAGGCGTTCTTGTCCGCGAGGTAGCGGAGGTAAGGCTCGGGGTCGATCGGGCCGCCTGCGACGCGGAGGATGGTCTCGGTCGGCGTGAACTTGCGGCCGTGGCGGTAGAGGCGGTCGCGGAGCCACTCGTAGATCTCGCCGAAGGAGCCTTCCTCGATCTGCGCGTAGGCATCCGGGACGTCGGCAAGCAGGCGCTCCCAGATCTGCACCGAGAGGACGTTTCCCAGCTGGTACGTCGGGAAGTACCCGAACAGGCCGGCGCCCCAGTGCACGTCCTGGAGGCAGCCCCGCCGGTCGTCGGGAGGACGGATCCCGACGAGCTCCTCCATCCGGTCGTTCCAGCGCTCGGGCAGGTCCTTCGTGTCGAGGTCGCCGAAGAGGAGCTCCTGCTCCAGGCCGAAGCGGAGGATGATGTGCAGGCCGTACGTCGTCTCGTCCGCGTCGACGCGGATCAGCGACGGCCGGGGCCGGTTGACCGCGCGGTGGAACGTCTCGAGCGGGACGTCCTCGAGGACGGCGAACCCGTCGCGGAACTGTGGGTAGAACCAGCGCCAGAACTCCAACGAGCGCCCGATCACGTTCTCCCAGAGCCGGCTCTGCGACTCGTGCAGCGCGGACGAACAGCCCGTCGCGAGCGGCGTTCGGTCGAGCGCGGGGTCGCCGCCGTGCTCGTAGAGGCCGTGCCCTGCCTCGTGCATCGTCGAGAAGATCGAGGAGGCGTGCAGATCGTCCTCTGCGTAGCGCGTCGTCAGCCGGACGTCCTGCGTCGAGAACGAGGTGCAGAACGGATGGACGGTCGAGTCGAGGCGGAAGAACTCGTCGGCTGCGCCGAACGCCCGCGTGACGAGGACGGAGAGGTCGTGTTGCACCGTCTGCGGATACGGGCCCGTGAGGAACGACTCGTCCTCCTCCGGCCTGCTCGCCTCGACCAGCTCGCGGAGGGCCGGCTCGAGCCGCTCGAACACCCGGCGCACCTCGTCCGTCCGCATGCCACGCTCGAAGTCGTCGAGCAGCGGGTCGTACGGATCGTCGGACGGCGGGAAGCACGCCGCGTACCGGCGCTTCAGCTCGAGCGTCCGGTCGAGCCACGGACGGAAGCTCGCATAGTCGTCGTTCGCGCGGGCATCGGCCCACGCCTCGACCGACTCCGACGAGAGCTTGGTCATCTCCGCCTGCAGATCGGGCGGGACCCGCCTGGCCTTCTCCCAGTCACGCCGGGCGACGTCGACGAGACAGGCATCGTCCGAGTCGGGGCCGGCACCGTCCAGCTCCGAGGCGGCGGTCTCGATCAGCTCGCCGATCTCGTCGCGGACGAAGAGCTCGTGCGCGACCCGCCCGACCGTCGCGAGATGATCACCCCGCGTCGCGGCGCCGCCGCGCGGCATCATCACCAGCTGGTCCCACTCGAGGACCCGGGCGGCAGTGCGGAGATCGGTGATCTGGGCGAGCTCGCGCCGCAGCTCGGTCAGTGCGTCGGACACCGCGTTTGATCCTAGCGAGACGGTGCCGGCGGCCGTCGCTCTGGCTCGGGGGCCACGCGCACGCCGTCCACGCGGAGCGGATGGTCGGCGAGCGCGAGCAGCGCGTCGTCGCCCGCGGAGTCCCCGTAGGCCCAGAGCTCGGTCCCGTCGAGACCACGCTCGGCGAGGAGCGCCCGTACGCGCCGCGCCTTCTCCGGGCCGCGGCAGTTCGCGCCGGCGAGGCGCCCGGTGAGACGCCCGTCTGCGCCGCGCTCGAGCGTCGTGCACACCACCTCCTCGACGCCGAGCAGCCCTGCGAGCGGAACGAGGTAGGGGTCGAGCGAGGCCGAGGCGAGCACGACCGTGTGGCCCAACTCCCGGTGGCGGCGGAGCCGCGTGCTCGTGTCGTCGCGCAGACGGGAGGCCGCGACCTCGGACGCGAACTCGGTCCCGAGACGGTCGACCTCGGCGGCCGGCCGGCCGGCGAGCGATGCGCACGCGAGCGCCTTCAGTCGGTCGCGATCGCGACGCGCGAGCCCGGTCGCAAGCGCGAGCGGATGGCGCAACAACGCGGTCGCGAGCCGGGCGCCGGCGGCCCTGCGGAGGAACGGCAGGACGCAATCTCGGGTCGTCAGGGTGCCGTCGACGTCGAACACCGCGACGGCCGGGCGCGGGTCGGAGCAAGGTTCGGGCACGGCCGGACGAGGCTATACACTCGTGGCGTGTCCGACGGCCCTGAGATCTTCGACGACCTGTACCTCGGTCTCCAGGCCGGTGGCGCCCTGCGCAAGCAGCGCCGCGGCGAGGAGCTGACCGAGCAGGAGCGCGAGGCGATCGGCCGCTGGCAGCAGATGGCGATGTGGCGCAAGGGCGTCGCGATCGGCGCCTTCGCGGTCGGCACGTTCGGCCTGGGATTCACGATCGGCGGCCTCATCTTCGGCCGCTGGCGCAAGGCGT
>DASSVY010000331.1:0-6986 GCA_035705535.1 Gaiella sp.
GCCTCCAGACCTCCCGCTTTCGTGGCCACGATGCCAAGGTCGAACGGCTCGAGCTCGTCAGGGTCCGCGGTCGCCCTCACCCGCGCATGACGATCGCTGCGTCCGGTGATGCGGAGCCCGTCGGCGTTGAGGGCGTCGGCGTGGTCACGGCGCCTCGTGAGCACCGAGACCTCGGCGACGTCGGCGAGGTGTCCCGCGAACAGGCTGCCGATCACCCCTGCCCCGATCACGCAGACACGCTCGATCACGAACCGGCCTGCGCGAGCTCGGCCGAGCTCGCCGAACGGACCCGTGGCATCACCGCGGAGGCGAACAGCTCCTGGTTCTTGATCGCCATCCAGTGCGGCGCGCCGCCGGCGTTCACGGTGATCCCGATCTCGGAGATCCCCGGACAGAGCTTCTGCGTCTCCTCGATCCGCTCGACGATCTCGTCGGGCGTGCCGACCCAGACGTAGTCGTCCTCGACGAGCTGCTCGAACGGCACCTCGGCGAGCTGCTCCATGATCCCCGACGCGTAGAAGCCGTACCCGGCCTTCCCGAGCGCGTCGGCCGCGGGCTTCTCGTACTCGAGGAGCGGCGAGCTGTTGCCGTAGATGAACTTCGAGACCCAGTCGCGTGCCTCGCGCATCGCCGTCTCGCGGTCGTCGTCGAGATGGCAGGCGTGGATCCAGACGATGTCGGGCATCGTCCCGTGCTCGGCGCACTTCGCGCGATAGAGGTCGAGCTGCTCCTCGAGCGCCTTGTAGGGGAGCAGCGGCGGCACCGCGACGCCCCAGCCGTGCTCGGCCGCGAGCTCGTAGGTCCGGTCCGACGTACCGCCGAGGAAGATCCGGAAGCTCCGGTTCGGGAACGGAACGATGTGCGAGTCGCCCACCTCGAAATAGGTGCCGCTGTGCGAGAACCGCTCGTTGCCGAGCGCGGTGAAGAGCAGGTCGACGGCCTCCTCGTACTTCGGCCGCGCGTGCTCGTCGAGCGGGATGCCCGCCTTCTCCGGGATCCAGCCGTGGCCGCGGCCGACGCCCCACTCGTAGCGACCGCCCGTGAGGATGTCGGTCACCGCGATCGCCGAGGCCAGCACCATCGGGTTGTGGTACGGCAGCGCGTGCAGCATCGTGCGGAAGTTGATGTTCCTCGTCCGCTGCGCG
Source organism: Gaiella sp. (assembly GCA_035705535.1). GTDB lineage: Bacteria > Actinomycetota > Thermoleophilia > Gaiellales > Gaiellaceae > Gaiella. The sequence continues at coordinate 1,146 of DASSVY010000331.1, forward strand.
GCCGCGGCGAAGAGCGCGGTCGGGTTCGCGGAGACGGAGAACTTCGGGAAGAAGAAGTGCTCGATCGACGCGTAGCAGTCGTACCCGAGGCGGTCGGCGTTCTCGATCTGCTCGAGGACCTCGCCGTACAGCTGCTCCGGCGTCTTGCCGTCGTGGAGCTGCATCTCGGTGTAGAGGCTGAACCGCATCGACCACCCTCCCTCGCGGTGACATGTCAAGAAGCGAGTATCCCGTAGCTTGTCATGTCAGTCAATCGGGCAGCTCAGAACTCCGCCCCCTGCCAGCGCAGGTCGCGGCCGCTGACCTCGATCGCGTCGATCGCGACCGGATCCGGCTCGTCGGCCTCGTGGACGGGCGACCACACGCCCCAGGAGCGGCGGTAGTAGAGGATCGGCGGCTCGAGGTCCGGCCGCACGCCGCCGCTCTCGACCTGGGCGATCAGCACGACGTGATCCCCCACCTCGACCTCCTGCAGGGTCGTGCACTCCGCCCACGCGAGCGCGTCCTCGTGCAGAAGCGGCAGGCCCGACGCGCCGCTCGCCCACGGCACCCGCTCGAACTTGTCGCGCTCCTTCGACGCGAACAGCAGGCACAGGTCGCTCCGGCCCGCGCCGATGAAGTTGACGGCGAACGCCCCGCGCCGGCGCAACGCATCGAGCGTCCGCGAGCCGAGGTCGACGGAGACGAGCACGGTCGGCGGGTCGGCCGAGACGCTGCACACGGCGGTCGTCGTCAGCCCGCGCGGCACGCCGTCGTCGGTGGTCGTCGTCACCACCGCCACCCCCGACGGGAACGACGCCATCACGTCGAAGAACGTCTGCCGGTCGATCGCCACGCGTTCTACCCGTCGGCGACGGCCCCGTCGGCGCGCTTCCCGTGCTTCCGCACCAGGCGGCGGAAGTCGGTGTCCGAGACGAGCCCCTGCCGCGACGTGCCGAGACGCTTGACCGCCTCGAGCAGCTCGGCCCGATCGTCCGGGTCGACCTCGAGCCCGAGCCGCTCGAGCGTGATGCGGATCGAGTCGATGCCGCTCTTCTTGCCGAGGACGATCCCCCGCTCCGCCCCGACGAGCTCCGACGAGTACGGCTCGATCGCCGGCGGGTCGTGGAACTGCGCCGCGACCGCGCCGGACTCGCGGGTGAAGAGCGCCTCGCCGGTGACCGCCTTCCACGGCGGGAGCGGCGTCCCGGCGCGCTCCGCGACCAGTTGCGAGACCGCGCGCGCCTGGGTCAGGTCGAGGCGCGTCGGAATCCCGTAGAGCGCCTCGAGCGCGAGCGCGACCTCGAGGAGGTCCGCGTTGCCCGCCCGCTCGCCCATCCCGTTGATCGTCCCCTGCACCCAGGTCGCGCCCGCCTGCACCGCCGCGATCGCCGCGGCGGTCCCGAGCCCGAAGTCGTCGTGGCCGTGCCAGTGCACGGGGACGTCGAGGCGGTCGAGGGCACGCGAGACCAAGAGCGCGGCCGCCTCGGGCGTCGCAATCCCGAGCGTGTCGACGACGACGATCTCGGATGCGCCCGCGTCGACGGCGGCCCCGTACGCGCGGTCGAAGAACTCCAACGACGCGCGTGACGAGTCGACGCCGAAGAAGGCAACGTGGATCCCGTGCTCGGTGGCGAAGGAGACGGCCTTCGTGATCCGCTCGAGCATCGTCTCGCGACTCACTCCCAGCGCCTCGAGCTTCCCGTCGGAGATCGGGCTTTCGATCACCGACGCGTGGACGCCGAGCTCGACGAGCGCGTCGACGTCGCCCTGGACGGCGCGTGAGAACCCCCACACCTCCGCTCGGAGCCCGGCCGCGGCGATCAGTTCGACCGCCCGGAAGTCGTCTGCCGAGACCCGCGGGAAGCCGGCCTCGATCCGGTCGACCCCGGCCGCGTCGAGCGCGTGCGCGATCTCGAGCTTCTCCTCCGGGGTGAGGACGACCCCGATCGTCTGCTCGCCGTCGCGCAGCGTCGTGTCGTACAGCCCGACCGGCGAGCGCGGCTGCGGATCGAGCGCCTGCTCGTTGATCGACCCCGTCCAGACCTTGGTGCGGTCGAGGCTCATCCCCTCACCCTGCCTGCACGATCCCGTCGGGGAACGGCGAGAGCTTCTCGAGGCCGGCCTCCGTCACGAGGAAGTTGTCCTCGACCCGCAGCCCGCCGCCGCCCTCCCAGTAGCATCCTGGTTCTATTGCAAGAACCATGCGGTCGCGGACCTCGCCGCCGCCGGCCTGGTGCGGGTGCGGCGGCTCGTGCGCCCTGGCGCCGACGCCGTGACAGATCGGGTGCGACGGCTGCCCCGGGTAGCCGAGCCGCTCGATGCCCTCGCGGATCCGCCGATCGAGCTCCGCGAGACTCGCGCCAGGCGTGCAGAACGCGACGGCGTCGTCGTACACCCCCATCAGCGCTGTCTCGAGCTCGGCGTACGCGGGCGTCAGCTCGCCGACGACGACGTTCTTCGTGTGGTCGGCCCAGTAGCCGTCGGCGCAGACCCAGATCTCGAACAGCGTCGGCTCGCCCTCGACCACCGGGCGGTTGCTCGTCGCGGTGAACGTGCGGATGCCGGGCCCCGCCCAGACGAGCGAGAAGCCGAGCGCCAGCTCGACCTTCCCGGCCCAGCCTGTGCCCTCCCCATGCACGAACCCGAGCCACTCGGCGGCGATCTGCGCCTCTGTCATCCCCGGCCGGATCACGCCCCGGACGTGGTCCATCGCCGCCGCGGCGATCTCGTTCGCCAGCCGTATGCGCTCGAGCTCCTGGTCGGTCTTGATCGCGCGCGCCTCGGCGAGGAGCTGCGTCGCGTCGACCGCGTCGGGGAACGTGTCGAACCACCCCTTCGTGTACGTCGTCGGCTCGCCGACCATCCGGTCCGACGCCTGCGTGCCGAGGCTCAGCTCGAGCCCGACCGTCCCGTACTCGGCCGCTCGCGCGGCGGCGAGCTCGAGCGTGCGCACGCTCGGCGGCCGTGGATCGTCGGAGAGGTAGCCCGCGACCAAGCGCACGTCGCTCGTCCATGCATTCCGCGTCGCGTCGTCCGCCGAGGCTTCGAGGCAGAGCAGCGTCGGCTCTCCCTCGCGGGGAAACACGACCGCGTCCCAGCCCTTCATCCCCCAGAAACCGGTCAGGTAGACGACGTTGTCGGGCGCACGGGCGACGATCGCGTCGAGCCCCTGCTCCGCCATCAGCGCCCGCACCCGCTCGAGCTTCGCGTCGTCACGGGGCCAGGGCATGCCCCGATTCTGTCATGACAGCAGGAGTCAGACGCGCTCGATCCCGACGTAGTTCTCCGCGAGCGAGGTGGCCGCGACCGGTGAGGTGCGGAGGTAGCGAAGCTGCGAGAGCTGCAGGCGGAGGTCGAACTCGTCCCCGTCGGGACGGCGGTGCAGCATCGTCGTCATCCACCACGAGAAGTGCTCCGCCCGCCAGACGCGCCTCAGGCACGTCGCCGAGTAGGCGTCGAGCATGGAGCCGTCGCCGCTCCCGTACCACTCGAGGATCGCCTCGGCCAGGACCTGCACGTCGCGGATGGCGAGGTTGAGGCCCTTCGCGCCCGTCGGTGGGACGATGTGCGCGGCGTCACCCGCGAGGTAGAGCCGACCCCACTGCATCGGCTCGGCGACGTAGCTCCGCATCGGCGTGACGCCCTTCTCGAGGATCGGGCCCTCGTGCAGCGTCCAGCCGTCGACCCCGAGGCGCGTCTGGAGCTCCTCCCAGATCCGTTCGTCCGACCACGCGGAGAGGTCCTCGTCGGGGGCGCACTGGAGGTAGAGGCGCGAGAGCTCGGCAGAGCGCATGCTCAGGAGCGCGAAGCCGCGTTCGTGATGGGCGTAGACGAGCTCGTCGCTCGAAGGCGCGACGGACGCGAGGATTCCGAGCCAGCCGAAGGGGTACTCGCGCGCGAACTCGCGGAGGACGCCGGCCGGGATCGAGCCCCGCGAGATCCCGTGAAAGCCGTCGCAGCCCGCGACCAGGTCGGCGGCGAGCTCGTGCCGCTCGCCGCCGAGCGTGTACTCGACCCGCGGGCGCTTGCTGTCGAGGTCGTGCAGGGCGACTGCGTCGGCCTCGAACCGGAGGGGTGCGCCGCTGGAGAGCCGGGCGTCGACGAGGTCCTTGACGATCTCGGTCTGGCCGTACACGACGATGCTCTTCCCGGTCAGCTCGTCGAACGCGATCCGGTGACGCTCACCCGCCGCCTGGAGCTCGACGCCCCCGTGGACGAGGCCCTCGCGGCGCAGCCGCTCGCCGACCCCGGAGCGCTCGAGCAGGTCGGCGACGCCGTGCTCGACGACGCCCGCCCGGATCCGCGCCTCTACGTACTCCCTGCTGCGGTTCTCGAGGATCACGGTTTCGATCCCCTCGCGCTGCAGGAGGTGGCCGAGCATCAGGCCGGCCGGGCCGGCACCGACGATCGCGACCTGTGTCTCGCTCACGTCGCCGCGATGCGGGTCACGCCTCGCCCTCCGCCGCCTCGTCGAGGACGCGCTGCGCGACCGCGTAGGCGCCGTTCGCCGCGGGGACGCCGCAGTAGACGGCGCAGTGGAGGAGCACCTCGCCGATCTCGTCCGGAGTCAATCCGTTCCGCAGGGCGGCACGGACGTGCATCGCGAGCTCCTCCTCCCGACCCAGCGCGACGAGCGCGGTGAGGGTGATCGCGCTCCGCATCCGCCGGTCGAGACCGGGGCGCGCCCAGACGTCGCCCCAGGCATAGCGCGTGATGAAGTCCTGGAACGCCTCCGTGAACGGCGTCGCCCGCTCGACCGCGCGGTCGACGTGCTCGTCGCCGAGGACGGCGCGGCGTACCTCCAGGCCGCGGGCGTGCTGCTCGTCGCGGCTCTCGCTCACGGGAAGATCCTCTCCCGTTCGGCGGCATGGCGGGCGAGCGCGCGATCGACCAGGGCCCCCGCCGCGCCGACGTACGTCGGCGGGTCGAGGGCCGCCTCGAGCTCCGCGGCGCTCAGGCCCGTGTCGGCCGCCGCGAGCGCCTCGGCGAAGGTGCCGCCTTTGGCCGCCGCTCTCGCCGCCGCGTCGCGGACGAGCGATCGCGCCGCGGTCCGCCCCAGGCGCTCCGTGAGCACGAGCGCGACTCGCTCGGAGACGATCGCGCCACCGCTCAGGTCGAGATTCGTCCTCATTCGGCCGGAGTCCACCTCCACCGACTCGAGTGCCCGCGCAAGGGCAGCAACCGCACCGCCCGTCGCGGCGAGCCCGGCGGAGAGCCCATCCCACTCCGCCTGCCAGCCGCCACCGGCCCGCTCGTGCTCGGCGGCGGGCGCCGCGATCAGCACGGACGCGTGCGCGTGTCCGAGCGCCGCTCCCGCGCGCGCCCACATCGCGTCGACCGGGTTCTGCTTCTGTGGCATCGCCGACGAGCCGCCCCCGGCGCCCGGGAAGCGCACCTCGCCCACCTCCGTCTGCGCGAGCAGCTCGAGGTCGAGCCCGACCTTCGACGCGACCCCGCAGCACAGCGCGAGCGCCGCGCCGAGGTCGGCGACGCGAACGCGGTTGGCGTGCCAGGGCAGGGTCGCCTCGGGGAGGTCGAGCTCGGCCGCGAAATACGCCGAGACGTCGAGCGCGCGGTCGCCGAGCGCCGCGAGCGTGCCCGCCGCGCCGCCGAGCTGCGCCGCGAGACCGTTCGCGCGTACGTCCGAGAGACGCCCTGCGGCGTCGAGTGTCGAGATCAACCAGCCTGCCGCCTTGAGGCCGAACGTCGTGGGGACGGCCTGCTGGAGCAGCGTCCGGCCCGCCATCGGCGTGTCGCGGTGGGTCCGCGCGAGCGCAGCGCTTGCGTCCGCGAGGCGGAGGAGCTCGGCGAGCACCAGGCCGAGGCAGCGTCGTGCGACGAGCATCGCCGCCGTGTCGA
>DASSVY010000332.1:0-2881 GCA_035705535.1 Gaiella sp.
CACGTACGCGCTCGACGGCAGCATGCAACGCGTGGCCGACAAGGTGTTCCTGCTGACGCCCAGGAACGTGGAGGTCTCGGCGGAGGAACGCGCCCGCGTGCTCGATCCGACCGGGGGCTTCTTCAACCAGGCCTGAGCTGCCTCAACCATCTAGAGCGGAGGAACCGCCGCTCCCATCGAGAATCCCGCGTCGTGGGCGACGATCTCGTCGGCTTTCTCGTGCTGGCCGATACGGCGTCGTCGGTGCAGCAGTTCGTGTCCGTCTTCGTCGGCGTCTACGTCCTGCTGATCCTCGCCTTCATCGTCACGTCCTGGTTCCCGGCGGGCGCCTCGCCGACGCTCGAGCGGGTCAGGCAGTTCCTGATGGACGTGTGCGAGCCGTACCTGCGCCTGTTCCGGCGCGTGATTCCCCCGATCGGCCCGCTCGACGTGTCGCCGATCGTCGCCGTGTTCGCGCTCTACATCGCCGAGCGCATCGTCAACGGCCTGATCGGGCGGCTCCTGTGAGCCGTCCCTTCGCCGAGGCCGCTGGAAGGAAGGAGGGTCGGTCATGACACTCACACCCGTCGAGGTTCGCCACCTGGAGATGCGGCGCGGCCTGTTCGGCTATCGCCGCGGCCAGGTGCACCGCACGATCGAAGAGATCGCCGACAGCTTCGAGGCCGTCTGGCGCGAGCGCTCCGAGCTGGGCGAGCGCGTGCACGAGCTCGAGGCGGAGGTCGCGCGGCACGTCGAGCTCGAGACGCTCCTCCGCTCGACGCTCGTCTCGGCCGAGCGCGCCGCCCAGGACATGAAGGAGCAGGCACGCCGCGAGGCCGACGTGATCGTGCAGGAGGCGGGCGCGGAGGGACGCCGCCTCGTCCGCGACGCGATCGCCGAGAAGGAGCAGCTGCTCGCCGAGACGCGGCGCGTGCGCTCGATCATGCGCTCGGCGCTCGACGTGCTCGCCGAGGACGACGAGGGAGAGGAGAAGCCCGCGGAGGAAGCGCAGCGATCCGCGCCGATCACGCCGCGGCTCGCCGAGCAGCCTTCCGGAACGGCCGTCGACCGCCTCACCGGCTGAGCGGCAGCGCACGGCGCAACCGGCTGCGAGCTCCATCCTGCGGCCGACTATCCTTGCTGGATGTCCGCGCGCAGCACGAGCACAGCGACCCCGTTGCGGCTCCCCGTCCGTGTGGTTCCCGGCGCGCGCCGCTCCGAGGTCGTCGGGCGCCTGGGCGAAGCCTGGAAGTTGCGCATCGCAGCGCCGCCCGAGCGCGGCCGCGCAAACGACGAGCTGGTCGCCCTCCTCGCACGCACCCTGCGCGTGCCGCGTTCGGCGATCCGCGTCGCAAGGGGCCACACGATCGGACAGAAGCTCGTCGAGGTGCAGCACCTGACGCGCGAGGAGGCTGAGCGACGACTCGTCTCGGCGAGGGAGAAGCGACCGTGAGCGTCGATCTCGACGAGCGCCGCGGCGAGCTGCTCGGGTTGCGCGCCCGCGTCCTCGGTGCGGCACACGACATCGTGGAGGGCGACGTCGACGACGGCGAGCTCTCGAATGCCGCCGGCGACCAGCACCTCGCCGATCACGCGACGGAGATGGTCGACCGCGAGGTCGACGAGTCGCTCGAGGAGAACGCCGAGCAGATCGTCTACGAGATCGATCGCGCCCTGGCGAAGATCGACGACGGGACATACGGGCACTGCGCGCGCTGCGGACAGGAGATCCCCGCAGAGCGCCTGGATGCCGTCCCGTACGCGACGCTGTGCGTCTCGTGCAAGCAGCTGGAGGAGAGCCGGTGAGCGAGCCCGCACGTGCGGTTCCCTCGCCGCGCCCGCCGCTCGAGGTCCGCGTCGGCTCGGCGACCAATGCCCTCGAGCCGATTCCCGGGGCCCAGCGCTCGCTGGCCGCGGGCCCTGCCCAGTGGGCGGCGCTGCTCGTCGTCGCAGGCGCAGCCGCAGCGGCCGACCAGCTGACGAAGCTCGTCGTGGCCGGTGCGCTCGAGCTCGGCGACTCGGTCCAGGTACTCGGGCCCCTGTCGATCCACCGCGTGCGCAACACGGGCATCGCGTTCGGGCTCTTCTCGGACGCGACGGGCGTCGTGATCGCACTGACCTCGATCGCCATCGTCGCCCTCGTGGTGTTCTTCGCCCGCTCCGGCCGCCGGCACCCCCTGCTCCCGGTCGCGGTCGGGCTCGTGCTCGGCGGCAGCATCTCGAACCTCGTCGACCGGCTGAGGCTCGGTCACGTCACCGACTTCCTCGACTTCGACTACTGGCCCGCGTTCAACCTCGCGGACACGTTCATCGTGGTCGGGGTCGCGCTGCTGTTCCTCTCGTTCGTGGCGGCGGACCGCACGAGCGCGTCCGTTGGCACCTCACCGCTCTCGCGTTTCTGAGACGGACGCGGGCCGGCGGCTCGACGCCGTCGTCGCAGCCCTGCCCGGAGTCGCCACGAGGTCCCTGGCGGAGCGGCTGATCCGCGACGGTGCGGTCCGTGTCGACGGCGAGCGCCGTGCGAAGAGCCACAGGCTCGAGGGCGGGGAGGAGCTCGAGGTCGCCCTTCCCGAGCCGGCCCGGCTCGAGCCGTCCGAGAAGCCTCTCGAGGTCGTCTACGAGGACGAGCACCTGCTCGTGATCGACAAGCCGGCCGGGCTCGTCGTCCACCCGGCGGCGGGACACGAGGGTGAGACGCTGGTGAACCGGCTTGTCGGTCTAGGTGCCGCGGGCGGTGATCCCGCGCGGCCGGGGATCGTGCACCGGCTCGACCGGGGCACGTCGGGCCTGCTGCTCGTCGCGCGCTCGGAGACCGCCTACGAGCGGCTCTCGGCGGCGATCCGCGAGCGGCAAGTCGAGCGTCGCTACCTCGCCCTCGTGCGAGGCGCGCCGAAGTCGCGGA
>DASSVY010000333.1:0-12003 GCA_035705535.1 Gaiella sp.
GCGGAGCGCCCCGAGCAGCGGCTCAACCGATAGCTAGCAGTTCTTCTTCGCCCACGCCTCGATGTGGGCGGCTGCCTGCTGCACCTCTTGCGAGTCGAGCGTGGTCGCGAGCTTCTGGAGCTTCGCGAGCGTGGCCGCGTCGGGCGTCCCGCTCGAGAGGTCGGTGCCCTTGAGCGCATCGGCGATCTTCTGGAAGTTCTGCGCGAGTACCTGCCAGTCGGCCTTGATCTCGTCCGGCACCTGGTCGGCCATCTCGTCGAAGAGCTTCGAGACGTCGGCGACGCCGGAGTCCTGACCGCCCATCGCCGCGGCCAGCTTCGAGCCGAGACCCGCGAGATCCGCGCATTTCCCGGTGAGCGCCGCCGTGTCTCCCCCCGAATCCTCGGTCGAGGTCTGCTCGGTCGTAGTCATCTCGGCGGTCGTGGTGACCTCCGTCGTCGTCTCGGCAGTCGTCGTGTCGCTGCTCGCCTCGTTGGAGCTGCCACCGCAGCCTGCGGCGACGAGCGCGAGCGCGGCGACGAGCAGCGCCGCAAGCGTTCTTGCGTTCATCTGGTTCACCCTTCGGTCGGCTGTGCCGCCCTCACTGCCGCGCGGCGTCTGCATTCTGCCCCTCCGTCCGGCCGGATGGAAGAACGAGCGAGGAGACGCTCTCGATGTGCGGCGTGTGCGGGAACATGTCGACCGGGGTGCAGCGCTCGAGCCGGTAGCCGAAGTCGTCCCGGAGCACAGCGAGGTCCGATGCGAGCGTCGTCGGGTTGCACGAGACGTAGACGAGCCGCGGTGCCCGGAGCGCCCCGGTGCGGCGCAGGGCCTTCCCGGCGAGCCCGGCGCGCGGAGGGTCGACGACGACGACGTCGGGCGGGCCCGCCTTCTCCCGGAGCTCCTCGAGCGACTGTCCGACGTTGCCCGCGAAGAACTGCGCGTTCCCGATCCCGTTGACCGTCGCGTTCTCGATCGCGCAGGCGACCGACTCCTCCGAGATCTCGACCCCCCATACGGAGGCCGCGTCGGCGGCGAAGGACAGCCCGATCGTGCCCGTCCCGCAGTAGAGGTCGTAGACCGTCTCGTCTCCCGTCAGCCGGGCGGCCTCGCGGGCGAGCCCGAAGAGCCGCTCGGCCATCGCCGTGTTCGTCTGGAGGAACGCATTGGGCCTGATCCGGAACCGGAGCCCCGAGAGCTCCTCCTCGATCCATTCCTCGCCCCACAAGAGGCGGGTCGGGAGGTTCGTCACCTCGGCGGGGCGGTCGTTCACCGCCCAGTGGATCGAGCGGACCTCGGGGATCCGGGTGAGGGTCTCGACGAGGAAGTCGGCGTCGAACCGCTCGCCGGGAGCGGTGACGAGGAGGACGAGCAGCTGCCCGGTATTCCTGCCCTCGCGGACGACGAGGTGGCGGAGATACCCGGTGCCCGACTCCTGGTCGTACGGCTCGAGCCCCTCCTCGCGTGCCCACTGCTTCACGGCCTCCCGCACCGCATTGCCGAGGTCGGTGGTCAGCAGGCACTCCTCGACGTCGATCACCTCGTCCCAGCGACCGGCGCGATGGAAGCCGAGCACGAGGCCGTCGTCTCCCGGCGCGAACGAGTACTCGAGCTTGTTCCGGTAGCCGTATTCCTCGACGGCGGGCACGGTCGGCGCGACGGGCGGCTCGACGAAGCGTCCGAGACGCGTCAGCGCGTCGCGCACCTGCCCTTCCTTCGCGGCGATCTGCTGCTCGTACGCGAAGTCCTGGAAGCGGCATCCCCCGCAGACCCCGAAGTGCCGGCAGGGCGCCAGGACGCGATCCGGTCCCGGCTCGACGAGCGCCGTCCGGGTCGCCTCGGCGAACCCGCGCTTGACCTTCGTGGCGCGTGCGCGCACGACGTCGCCCGGCAGCCCGCCGCGTACGAACACGACGAACCGGTCGAGCCGCCCGACGCCGTTTCCCCCGTAGGCGAGCGACTCGATGCGGAGCTCGACCTCGTCTCCGGTACGGATCGGAGCGGTGGCCACGGCCCGAGGGTAGCCGCCTACCGAAGCACCGACACGTGCACCGACCGCGTGCGCGGGCCGTCGAACTCGCAGAGGAAGATCCCCTGCCAGGTCCCGAGCGCGATCGTGCCGTCGTCGCGAAGCGGCACGAGGACGCTCGGCCCCATCAATGACGCGCGGATGTGCGTCGGCGCGTTCTCCTCGCCCTCCTCCACGTGCTGCCAGGGCCAGTCCGCCGGGACGATCCGCTCCAGGGCGGCTTCGAAGTCTCGCGCGACCATCGGGTCCGCGTGCTCGTTGATCGTCACGCCCGCGGTCGTGTGCGGGACGTAGACGAGCACCGCCGAGCCGTCTTCACCTGCGACCGCCTCTTGCACGAGGCGCGTGACGTCGACGAGCTGGCTCTGCCGCTCGGTGCGGACGGTGAGGGTCCTCACGCCCCGGTCAGAGAGCGCCGCCGGCCGCGAGGGGCGCGCTCGCCTCCACGCCTCCGTCGCCGACGATCTCGCGGGCGAGGAAGTCCTCGACGTGCATGACGTCGTTCGTCGAGCGCGTCACGACGTCCAGCAGCGAGGACATCGACGAGACCTCCTCGCGCTGCTCCTTCAGGAACCAGTGCATGAACTGCTCGGCGACGAGGTCGACCTCGTCTCGCGCGGTGAGCGCAAGCTGCTGGATCTGGCTCGTCACGCGCCTCTCCTGCTCGAGCGCGAGCTCGACCGGGCCCGCGACGTCGGAGAACGACACCTGCGGCGCCTCGACGGCCGGGATCACGACGTCCTCGTCCGCGTCGAGGAGGTACTGCACCATCATCATCGCGTGGTTCCGCTCCTCGACCGCCTGGCGGTAGAAGTGCGCGGCGAGCTGCGGGAGTGTCTGCGCGTCGTAGTAGACGGCGATCGCGATGTACTGCTGCGACGCGCCGAACTCGTAGGCGATCTGCTGGTTGAGGGCATCCGTGAACCGAGACATGCCGTGACTCTAACGAGACCCGGAGGGAGCGCGGACGGTGCCCCGCCGCGATCGCGGGTCGACGTAGCATCGCTGCGTGGCCGACCTCGGGATCCCCGACACCCTCAAGGGACGAAGCTTCACGCGCGTCTCCGCGTGGAGCCCGGACGAGCTGCTCCTCGCGCTCGACCTCGCCCGCGAGCTGAAGGTCGAGCGGACGCGGCGCAAGGAGCTTCGCATCCTCCCGGGCCGCACCGTCGGCCTGATCTTCCGCAAGCCGTCGACGCGGACCCGGATCAGCTCGGAGGTCGGGATCGCGGAGCTCGGCGGTATGGCCCTGTACGTGCCGGCCGCGGATCTCCAGCTCGCACGGGGCGAGTCGACGCGTGACACCGCGCTCGTTCTCTCGCGGTTCCTCAGCGCGATCGTGATCCGCACGTTCGACCAGGCCGAGGTCGAGGGCTTCGCAACGCACGCGACGATCCCGATCGTCAACGGCCTGACCGACGCCTCTCACCCGTTGCAGGCGCTCGCCGACGCGATGACGATCCGCGAGAGGTTCGGCGGGCTGACGGGCGTCCGCGTCGCCTATCTCGGCGACGGCAACAACGTCTGCCATTCGCTGCTGCGGATCGGCGCGCGGACCGGGATGCGCGTCGCGGCGGCGTGCCCCGAGGGGTACCGGCCGGACCCCACGATCGTCGCGTCGTGCCGGGAGGAGGCGGCGGCGAGCGGCGGAGCCGTCGAGGTCGTCGAGGACCCGGATGACGCGGTCGCGGGGGCGCAGGTCCTCTACACCGACGTGTGGACGAGCATGGGCCAGGAGGCGGAGCACGAGCGCCGCCTGCGCGATCTTGCGCCCTTCCGGCTCGACGAGGAGAAGCTCGCGCAGGCGGGGCCCGACGCGGTCGCGATGCACTGCCTGCCCGCCCACGTCGGCGAGGAGATCACCGAGGGCGTCCTCTACGGCGATCGCTCGCTCGTGTGGGACCAGGCGGAGAACCGGCTGCACGTCTACAAGGCCGTTCTCGCCCTCACGGTTCGCTGATCGCGAGCCACCTATCCTTCGCGCGTGCGCTTCGACGACGTCGTCCGCTCGGCGCTCGACGCGCTGCCGCCCGAGCTCGCCGCCGGTCTGCGGAACGTCGCGGTCGTCGTCGAGGACGAGAACCCGGACGACCCGGACCTCTACGGGCTGTTCGAGGGGGTGCCGCTGACCGAGGGCGGGCCCGACGCCGGCGACCTCCCGAGCCGGATCGCGATCTACCGGTTCCCCCTCCAGGCCGACTTCCCGGACGAGCGCGAGCTGCGTGAGGAGATCCGGGTCACGGTGCTCCACGAGCTCGGGCACTACTTCGGGTTGGACGAGGACCGCCTGGCCGAGCTGGGCTACGAGTGACGACGTTCCTCGAGGTCGTGACGTGGGTCGCGCTCGTCGCGGGAGCGGTGGTCGTCGTGCTGTTCCTGTTCGCACGCCGGCGTTAGGAAAGCGCCGCGGCGGGGAATGCCGGAGACAGTGGCGACGTTCTCCAAAGGCATGAACACCATTCCGCGGATCCACGATCAGATCGAAGAGTTGAGCGAGCGACGCGTGACCCTGTGGAATTCGCTTTCCCAGGGCCGTGATCCGGCAGTGGTCGAGGAGATCAAGGCTCTCGACGCGCAGCTCGAAGAACTGTGGGAGGCGCACCGTGCTGAGCGAGCGCGCATCCGGTTCGGCGAGCGGGACGACATCGTCCGCCGGGCACGGGCAGAGGAGCGCTTGGAGCGGGCCGCGTAGCGCGGCCTGCCGTTTTCCGGCAGGGAATCGGCCCGGTTCACCGTACGATGTCGGCGTGCTCGGACGCCGGGTCGAAACCGACGAACCCCTCGCGCAGGAGCGCCTCGCGCTCGCGGAGCAGCGGGCTGCGCTCGAGGATCTGAAGCGGCAGCTGACGGAGCGCGTCGCGGCGGTCTCGGAACGCGAACGCGAGCTCCGCGCGGCGCTGACCCAGGTCGCGGCGGGAAAGCCTCCCGGCGTGGCCCTGCCGGCCGTCGTCTCTCCGCAGGCCGACCACCTCGCCGCACGGGCGGCGGCGCTCGCGGAGCGCGAGCGTGTACTGGCGGCGCGGGAAGCGGCGATCGACGCCTCGGCGGGCAACGGCTCGAGCGACACAGGGCAGGCCGCGATCGGCGAGTTGACCGCCGCCCTCGAGGCACGCTCACGCGAGCTCGACGCGCGACAGCGCGCGCTGGAGGAGCGCGAGCGCATCCCGGCCGACCCCGACGGCGTCCGGCTGGCGCAGATCGAGGCTCGGCTCGCAGAGCTGCGACGCGCGGAAGAGGCCTTTCTCCGCACCCGTCGCGAGCTCGCCGAGCACACCGACGCGATCTCTGCCCGCGAGCAGCTCCTCGCCCAGCGCGAGCGCGAGCTCGACGAGCGCGAGGACGGCTGGGGCGGCGCTGACCTCCAAGAGCTCGAGTCCCGCCTGCGCCGACTCGAGACCCAGCGTCAGGCGGCGCAGACGGGAAGCTTCAGCGGAGGCTTCCGCCGGCTCGAGCAGGAAGGCTCGCGCCGCCCGCCCTCGGAGTAGTCACCGGCCGAGCGAGACCCGGCGGCCGATTCGTCCGCCTCGCACCGTGTCGCGATCGTGACGTTCGACGGGTCGCCACGACGAACGACACAGCTCCCCGAGGGCGGCCGGACGGTCAAGCACCGGGCCGCTCCCGTCAGCGCGCCGGCCGTGAGCACCGCGTACGTGAACGGCTGCAAGAGCGGCACGATCTTCGATCGCCCTCACCGGCCGCGACAACAACGACTACGAGCGCTTCGGAGCGCCGTGCGGCTCCTGAGGCGTCCACCGATCGGGCACGTACGTGCGTCGCGGAGCCCGACGAAGAGGGACGGCACGGGCCGGGCTCGCAAGGGCTAAAATATGCCGTCCCCGGGGCGTTAGCTCAGTTGGGAGAGCACCAGCTTTGCAAGCTGGGGGTCGCCGGTTCGAGCCCGGCACGCTCCATCTATTTGCGGCGGATTGCCGGCCCGCGCGAGCCGGTACCGCCGGCCCCGATAGGCCCGACCGTGACCATCGGATCCAAGGTCGTGGACTAGCCCTCCCGCACGGAATCCCTGGCCGAGCGTATAGCCCGCGGGGCGAAGGCAGTCGGCACCATCATCGGCCTGCGTCCGGGGAGGGCGGGGGACGCGCTTCGGCGCGGTGGGCCCCCCTGCGCAGGGGCGGGGAACGGACTGCGGCGCCGTTCCCCGCCTACTGAGTTGACGCAGAACGACGCGCACCTCTCGACTCGGCTCAGCAGTTCTGCGCGCATCGTCGGCCGGAGCCCCTCTAGGAATGACCCTTACAGGGCGGCGGCGGGGCAGTCCCCGACCCTGCCATCGGGCAGGAGCGTGGTCGCGGCCTACCGGCTTTCGGCGCGCCGCCGCTTGATCTCGCCGATGAGCACCTCATAGAGCTCGGAGAACCTCGCCGGCCTGTCGGCGACGGCGCGAGCGATCACTTCGCGCTCGGCGGCATTGAACTCCACTCGTACTGTTCTCGTGGAGAGGGCTCGTTCCAGCTTGTGAGCGACGGACGGATAGCCACGTCTTCGCAGTCGGCCGATCAGCTCGGGAACATGACGAGCCTGCAACCGCACCCCGGCAACGTCGACGTCGCGCCGCAACGACATGTTGCAGTGATCTCTCGTGTATCGAGCTCCCAAACCCCCGGTGTCAAGCGGCTCGTGTTCGACTCGATCTAGCTGATGGGGATCTGGTGGGCCCCAGCGACGTGAAACGGATCCGGCTTCTATGGCGGGAGACCCGCCGCATTTGACGACGAACCCTGTTCGACGAGCGTCCGGCGCCGGTGGGCGAGCCAGTCGAGCAGCACGACCTGGATCGAGCCGGCAATTGGGATCGCACCGAGCGCTCCGACGACGCCGGCCAGCTTCGCGCCCATCAGCACTGCGATCAGGACGACGAGTGGCGAGAGTTGCACAGTGCGGCCGTAGACGAGCGGTTGGAGCACGTGGTTTTCGAACTGCTGGTACACGATGAAGAAGACGATCAGCACGACCCCTGCCGTGATCGAGTGAAGGAACCCGACGGTCGCGACGATGACCGCCGCGATCGTCGCCCCCGCGAGCGGTACCAGGTCGAGAATCGCCACAAGCAATCCGAGGGCAACGGCGTACGGCACGCCGAGCACCAGTAAGACGATCGTCGACGCCACACCCGCGACGAAGCTGATCGCCAAATTGCCGGTCACGTAACCGCCAACCGTGCGGTAGATCTCGTGACCGACCCGGCGCCAGCGTGGCTGCGACACCTCGGGAAGCAGCGCGTAGGCGCGCTCGACCCAGGAGGGGCCTTCGATCAGCATGAACAACGTCAGGAACGCAATCGTGAGGACGGCGACGACTGCGCTGACGACGCTCTTGGTCACCGCGACCGCGGTGCTCGAAAGGCCGAGCACGCCGGCGGCACCGCTCTTCTCGATCGCGTCTCGCACCTTCTCGACGATCTGGTAGTCGCGCTCGAGGAATCCCAGCCGGCCACGACCCTTCGTCAGGTCGTCGACGTAATCGGGGATGGCCTGCGCGAAGTCGTTCACCTCACGGACGAGTGTCGGCACGAACAAGGCACCGACCGCAACGATCCCGAGCACGGCGCCGACGAAGACGATTCCTACGGCCAGCCCTCGGCGGCGGATCCCACGTGCCTGCAGCCAGTCGACCGCGGGATTCAGCGCCATCGCGAGGAAGAGAGCGATGGCGAACCAGATCAGAACATCGCGTGTGACCCACAGGACGCGGAGCACCACAGCGGCCGCCAGGACGACGGCAAGGACGACGAGGATTGTGCGCGGCCGGAAGAAGACGACGCGACCCTCCATGACGACCCAGGATACGAGCCACATCGGCCGGGCCCACCGTCGCTCACGATGGGTCGCCAGCCGCTGTCGACCTACGCTCGGATTCGAGCTCCGGCCGGCAGATCGGCCAGATCGCAAACGCATGCCGCCGTACCCACCTGGAGCCACACCCGTGCCGCGTTTTTCGACGACGAGTGCGGGAAAGAACAGAGCGCGGGCACCGCCATGAGAACCAGCGTCCCCACGCCCATTCGACCACCTTCTCGGTTCTCGGACGCCCTCGGACGTGTCGACTCGGCCATCGGAGACGCGGTCGAGCGGTCGGTGCGAGGACACCATCGCCGTCGTCTGCGGCGGATCGGCTGGGAGGGAGCGTTGGACGCGCCCGCGGCGTACGTCGCTCCGCACGCGTTCCCGCCGCGCGAGGGCAATCGGGTCGAGGTGCTGGTGGATGGCGCCGATGCGCTGCCGCGCATCGCGGCCGCGATCCGGTCCGCCGAGCGCTCCGTCGACCTCGCGGGGTGGTTCTTCAGCCCAGAGTTCGAGCTGACGCGCGGCCACGACAGGCAGACGCTCTCGGAGCTTCTCGGGGAAACCGTCGACCGCGGCGTCGAAGTGCGTCTTCTGGCCTGGGCGGGTGCGCCCTTACCATTGTTCCGGCCCGGTCGAGGCCAGGTCGAAGCCGTGATGGCCGACCTCGGCGACGGCTCGCGCATTCATGTAGCGACCGATCGCCGCGAGCGGCCGATGCACTGTCACCACGAGAAGCTCGTGATCCTCGATGATCGGCAGGCGTTCGTCGGCGGGATCGACCTCACGGATCTTGCGGGCGACCGTTTCGACAGCGGCCGCCATCCCATCCGCGATGGCAACGGCTGGCACGACGCCACCATGCTGGCCGAGGGGCCCGTCGTCGATGATGTCGTCCGCCACTTCAGGATGCGCTGGCTGGAGGTGACCGGCGAGCGGCTGGCACCCCCGGAGCCCACGGAGCCGACGGGGAACATCACGGTGCAGGTCGCGCGGACGGTGCCCGAACGCATCTACCGCAGCCTCCCGCGCGGCGACTTCTCGATCCTGGAGGCGTACGTCGGGGCCCTCCGCGCGGCTCGGACCCTCGTCTACCTCGAGAACCAGTTCCTCTGGTCGAGCGAGATCGTCGAAATCCTCGCGGCACTGCTCAGAAGGCCGCCATCCGACGAGTTTCGAATGGTTCTCGTGCTGCCCGGCCACCCGAGCACGGGCGCAGACGACACGCGCGGCCAGCTCGGCGTGCTCAGCGAAGCCGATGTCGATCGGCGGCTGCTGTGCTGCACGCTCGTTGCGCGAGGCAGTGGTGCGCCAGAGGCCGTGTATGTCCACGCCAAGATCGGCATCGTCGACGACCGTTGGCTGACCCTCGGGTCGGCGAACCTCAACGAGCACTCGCTTTTCAACGACACGGAGGTGAACCTCGTCATCGACGACCCGGAGCTGGCGGCGTCTACGCGACGCCGGCTGTGGGCCGAGCACCTCGAGCTTCCCCTCGACGCTCTCGCCGGTGATCCGGCGACGCTGGTCGACGACGCCTGGCGGCCGATCGCCTCCGAGCAGCTCACGCGACGGCGGGCCGGCTCACCTCCGACGCACCGCCTCCGCCTGCTCCCCGGCGTCTCACGCCGCTCTCGCCGTCTGCTGGGGCCGATCCAGAGCCTCCTCGTCGACGGTTAGCCGACGTTCTGCGCGGCCAGGTCCGCGTCGTAGATGCGGACGAGGCTCGCCGGGCCCGCCCGCTCCGAAGCGGGTGCGCTCCGGAACAGGGTGACGTGTGCGCTGCGCCGATCGAGGGCGAGTTCGCCGATCGAGTTGTGAAACGTCCGCCCGCTCGCGATCTCCCAGGTCGCGGCGGGTGGCTGCACACCGGTCGCGCGAGCGACGGCCGAGAAGACGAACGCCGCGGCGCGAGAGCCGGTCACCCTCACGACGCGGCGCTCCGACGGGCTCAGGGGGTTGCGGAAGGGTGAGCACACGACCTGGTGGACACGGCTCGTACCCGGGCCCGTGCCGACGTCGACGGAGGCGACGTAGCTCGTGTGGACGTCCCCGCTGAGGATCGTGATGGTGGCCGGCGCCCCGTCGCCGCTCCCGATCGATTGCAGGAGCTCCGTGAGACGGCAAAAGGATCGCTGGTACGCGGCCCAGTGCTCGAGGTCGACGGCTCGCCGCAGCCGCTCACTCAGGCGCGCCGCGAGCGCACCCCAGGCGCCGTCGCAGACCGCCTCGTTCCACGCCTCCAGGTGATGGATGCCGGCGGGAAGGAACACCGGGAGGGTCGTCGCCAGGATCAGGTGGTCGAAGCGACCCCGGGCGTGCTCGGCGATCCACGCCCATTCGTCGTCGTCGATCATGTCCCGCCGCCCCTCGACCGTCACCCGCGCCGCGCGCGAGTCGATCACCAACAGGCGAGACCGCCCGAAGTCGCGGTAGTACGCCCACCTGGTCGCGGCCGACTCGCGGTCCCAGCTTCGGGCGAGCGCGCGCAGGCGAGGCCCGCCGTCCTCGTCGGCGCGCAAGTCACGGAGAAGGGTCTCCTCGGTCAGCTCGGGCGGCGACAGGTTCCCGATGTGCTGGTACAGCCAGTACGACATGAAGGCGCCCGTGATTCGCTCGTCCCACCACGCCAGCCTGCGCATGTCCTCGACCCAGGCCTCGGAGATGTTCCAGTCGTCGTTGACGTCGTGGTCGTCGAAGATCATGGTGCACGGCACCGTCGACAGGAGCCAGCGGATATCGGGGTCCGACCAGGAGTCGCGATAGAGGCGCGTGTACTCCTCGAAGTCGGCGACCTCTTCGCCGGGAGCCTCGCGCACGTCGCGGCGGGAACGAATGAACGCTGCAGTGTCGGGCGGGACGAGGTCGGCGTACACCTGGTCGCCGAGCAGCAGGAGCGCGTCCGGCCAGGGGACCTGTCCCTGCTGGAGCTTTCGCGCATACGCCCAGAGAGCGTCGACCTCCAGTCCCTCCTCGTGCTCGTCCCGCGAGAGCGAATAGGGCGGTCGCTCGGGAGCCCCGACCCGGCACGAGCCGAACACGAAGCGCGCCTCTCGCTCTCCCTCGCGCGTCCGGATCACGGGGCGGGGCCGTCCGTCGTCCGGCGGCCAGACGAGCTGGCCGTCCAGGCGCACGTCGTACGGCGTCACGCTTCCGGGGACCAGATCCTCGATGAGGACGAGCGCGTAGTGGTGTCCCTCGACGGTGAAGGTCCGCGTCCCGTGCCCGAGAACGGTCACCTCTGCGGGCCGACCGGTCTCGACCCACACCGTGGCCGTCGTCGTTCCCGTGTATCGCAGGAGAGGTCCGACGAGGAGCTCGTGCTCCGGGGCGGCGACGGACATGGCTCCCGATCGTATGGGGAACGCGCCGTTACGGTTGAACTGCGGGCGACGAGCCGGACGTCCTCTCGTCGGACGCTGCGATGCTGGTCGCGGTCTTCAGCGGGGCGCCGAACGTGAGGAAGCGGCCGCCGAAGGCGATCGCGCAGATGGCGAACCACGCCCATCCGAAGGCGAGCCCTGCGATGACGTCCGAGAGCCAGTGGACGCCGAGCATCACACGGCTGCACGCGACCGCGACAGCGACCGCAGCAGCGGCTGCGGCGAGGAGGGTCCGCGTGCGCGGAGCCCGCCGTCGCGCCAGGACGAGCGCGACCGCCGCGTACAGGGCGGCTGCAGTCGCGGAATGCCCGCTCGGGAACGACGGACCGAGCGTTGCCGCGACCGGATTGAAACTCGGCCTCACGCGGTCGAGCGCTTCCTTGATGGTCGTGACGAGGACGATCTCGCCGACGACGACGGAGACGAGGAAGACGGGCACCCACCTGTTGGGGACGCGTACGTACTCGGCGACCGCGACGACGAGGATGACGATCACCACGGCGTACGTGCTCGCGAGATCCGTGACCACCTGGAGCGCCTGCGTCGAGAGGTGTGTTCCGTGGTCGACCTGCCACTGGCCGACGCTGTTGTCGACGTCCGCCAGCTGGGCGTTCGTCCGCATGAGGTAGGCGAGCAGCCCGAGGACGAGACCGCCGGCGATCGCGGCGAGGAGCGCGATCGTGAGCGCGAGGCCCGCCGCGCTGGCCGGATCCAGGCGGCTACGGAGCGTCCGCGACAGCCACGGGTGGCGGACGGCTTCGTGGCCCAGCTTGCGTCCAGCAGCCTGCGAGGCCTCTTCGGCGACGGCAGCCGT
>DASSVY010000334.1:0-5514 GCA_035705535.1 Gaiella sp.
CTCGACTTCGAAGACCTCCAGCTGACTGCTCGCAACCTCCTGCGCGACCAGCCCAAGATCCGCGAGCGCGAGTCCTGGCGCTTCCGCTCCGTCCTCGTCGACGAGTTCCAGGACACGAACCGCCTCCAGACCGAGCTCCTCGACCTCCTCTCGGAGGGAACGGGCGGGAGCCTCTTCGTCGTCGGCGACGAGTTCCAGTCGATCTACGGGTTCCGGCACGCGGACGTCGCTGTGTTCCGGGAGCGCCGCGCGGCGGCGGAGATCGTGCTTCCGCTGACGCGCAACCACCGGTCTCGGCCGGAGGTGCTCGCCGCGGTCAACGAGCTCTTCGCCGCGGAGTTCGGCGACGAGTTCCAGCGTCTCGAGCCCGCGGCCGGGGCAGCGGGACCGGCGCTCTCGAGCGCGTTCGAGCTCCTCGTCACCGACAAGGCCGCGGCGGGAGAGGCGGGGGTGCACTGGCGCCGCTCCGAGGCCAGGCACGTCGCCCGTCGCGTTCGCGAGCTCGTGGACGCGGGGGTTGCGAGCCCGGGCGAGATCGTCCTCCTGTTCGCGGCGGGCACCGACGCCGAGTGGTTCGAGGAGGAGCTTCGCGCCCTCGGTCTCCCGACGTACCGCGCGGCGGGGCGAAGCTACTTCGGCCAGCAGCAGGTCGTCGATCTGCTTGCGTACCTGCGTCTCCTCCACAACCGCTACGACGACGAGGCGCTGCTCACCGTCCTCGCGTCGCCGTTCGTCGGCGTCTCGAACGACGCGCTCGTGCTGATCCGCGCCGACGCGTCGCGGCAGCCGATCTTTCGCGGGATCGAGCGGTCCCTGCCGGCCGACCTGTCCGAGGAGGATCGGCGGCTCCTGCTCGCGTTCCGGCAGCGGTACGACCGCCTCCTCGAGCTCGCGGCGCACGCGCCGTTGGAGCTGCTCTGCGAGCGGATCCTCGCGGAGCACGACTACGACCTCGCCGTCCTCGCGCGCCACGACGGCACGAGGCGTTACGCGAACCTCCGCAAGCTGGCGCGGCTCGCGCGCTCGTACGAAGAGCTTCGCGGCGCCGATCTCGAGGGCTTCGTCCGCTTCGTCGAGGGCCAGGAGGCGCTCGGCGCGAAGGAATCCGACGCGGTGTCGGAGGAGGAGGGCGGCAACGCCGTTCGCCTGCTGACGATCCACGCGGCGAAGGGCCTCGAGTTCAGGGTCGTCGTCGTCGCGGACGCGGGTCGCGTCAGGCCGCCCGTCTCGGACATCCTCGCCCTCTCGGACGGCCGGTTCGGGTTCAAGGTCGCCCACCCGGCGACCGGGACACGCGTCGGCACGGCGTCGTACCGTGACGTGAAGGGCGAGCGCGAGCGCGCCGAGCAGGCCGAGCGGCTGCGCCTCTACTACGTCGCGATGACCCGCGCGATGGAGCGCCTGATCGTGTCGGGCTCCGTCGGCCCGCGCGACGACGCCGCCGAGGAGACCCCGATCGCCTGGGTCCTCGGTCGGCTGGGGCTCGAGGACGACGTGCGCGAACGCGCCGCGGAGGAGCCGTACGAGGTCGAGCGGGGCGGGGCGCGTGTGCTCCTGCGGGTCGACCGTGGGCAGCCCGCACCGGCGCCCCCGGACGTCGCGCCGAGCGAGACCGTCCCGGAGCCGGAGGCGGGGCAGCTGGCGCTCTTCGAGGGCTCCGGCGAGCAGTTGCCGCTTCCGGCGCCTCGGCTCCGCGAGCTCGCCGCGATTCCGGAGCCGGCGCTCCATCACGTCTCGCGGCTGTCGTTCAGCGCAATCTCCCTGTTCGAGCGCTGCTCCTACCGCTACTACGCCGAGCGCGTCGCCGGGATGCGGCCGGCAGCCTGGACGCTCGGGGAGGGGGACGGCGGTTTGCACGCCACGGAGGTCGGCGATGCCGTGCACCGTCTGCTCGAGCGCGTCGAGCTCGCCCGACCCGCGCCGCCCGGCGATCTGGAGGAGCTCGTTCGCGCCTGGTATCCCGCGGCTCTCGACGAGGACCTCGAGCGAGCTCGCGCGATGGTCGCGGCCTACTGCGACTCGACGCTCGCTCGCCGCGTCGCGGAGCTTGCCGGCGTCCGCGTGGAGCGGCCGTTCGCGTTCCTGCTCGACGACGTCCTCCTCAACGGCCGCCTCGACGTGCTCTGGCGCGAAGGCACACGGGCGCTGGTGCTCGACTACAAGACGAACGCCCTCGGCGGACGCGAGCCCGCGGAGATCGTCGAGCACGAGTACCGCGGCCAGCGAGCGGTCTATGCGCTGGCCTGCATGCGCGCGGGGGCGACCGAGGTCGAGGTCGCCTACCAGTTCCTCGAAGCGCCGGAGGACGTGGTCTCGAGGACGTTCACGCAAGGCGACGTCGCCGACCTGGAGAGGGAGCTCGGCGCGGTGATCGCACGGATCCGCGAGGGCGAGTTCCGGCCGACGCCGAGCGACTTCGCGTGCTCCGGCTGTCCGGCTCTCGATCGCGTCTGCGCCGGCCCCCGGCTCGGCTCGGAGCCGGACGGGCTGCCGCTCCCGGAGCTCACCGCAGCGGGGTAGCGTCTCGGCGTGCGGGTCGCGGCGCTCTACGACGTCCACGGGAACCTGCCGGCGCTCGAGGCCGTGCTCTCCGACGCGCGCTGCGCCGCGGCGGACGTGATCGTCTGCGGCGGCGATCTCGTCGTCGGCCCGTATCCGGCCGAATGCCTCGACCTGCTGGAGGCGCAGCGGGAGCGCGTTCGCTTCCTGACGGGCAACTGCGACCGCGAGGCCCTCGAGGCGCCCGAAGACGGCGAGCTCGGCCACGCTGCACGCTGGAGCAACGAGCGGCTCGGCCCCGAAAGGGTGTCGAGCGTCTCGCGATGGCCGCCGACGGTCGAGCTCGACGTGCCGGAGCTCGGTCGCGTGCTGTTGTGTCATGCGACGCCGGCGTCGGACACGCCGATCCTCACGCGGATCACGCCCGAGGACGTCGTCGCACGGGAGCTCGACGGCGTCGCCGCGGAGGTCGTCGTGTGCGGCCATACGCACGTCCAGTACGACCGTCGTGTCGGTTCCGTGCGCCTTGTCAACGCCGGCAGCGTCGGGATGCCCTACGAGGGCTCGCCGGATGCCCGCTGGGCGATCCTCGAGGACGGGAACGTCGAGCTCGTCGCGACCGCCTACGACGCAGACGCGGCGCTCGAGCGTCTCGGGCGAGCCGGCTTCCCGCTGTTCGAACGGTGGCTCGTCGAGCCGCTGCGCGGCGAGATCGGCGCGGAGGAGGCGACGGCGTCTTTCGAGAGCCGGCGTGGCGACGCGTAGCTACGTCGGGGAGGCGCGCAGACGCGGCCTCGGGACGCGGAAGGAGCGCATCGGGCCGATCGTCGAGCGGCTCGCGGCGGAGCACGACGACGCCACGATCGCCTTGCGCTTCCGCTCGGACGTCGAGCTCCTCATCTCCGTGATGCTCTCCGCGCAGACGACCGACGTGAACGTCAACCGCGTCACCGAGACGCTCTTCCGGAAGTACCGGCGACCCGAGGACTATCTCGCCGTTCCGATCGAGGAGCTCGAGCGCGACATCTACGCGACGGGCTTCTACCGCCAGAAGACGAAGTCGATCCGTGGCGCGATGCGCGTCCTGCTGGAGGAGTTCGACGGGGAGGTGCCGCGCCGCCTCGACGACCTGCTGCGGCTGCCGGGCGTCGCCAGGAAGACCGCGAACGTCGTCGCCGCCGAGCTCGGCCACGCGCAGGGGATTGTCGTCGACACGCACGTCCGTCGGCTCTCGCAGCGGCTCGCGCTGACGCGGAACGAGGATCCAGTGAAGATCGAGCGCGACCTCCAGCGTGTCGTTCCACGCGCGGACTGGGCGCGCTTCCCGCACCTCCTGATCTGGCACGGGCGGCGCGTGTGCATCGCGCGGCGGCCGCACTGCGAGTCGTGCGTGCTGGTCGACCTGTGCCCCGCGGCGCGGATCGACGTGGTGCCGGCTAGGGCCTGATCCACTGCTGGACGACGAGATCGTCGCCTGCGTGTTCCTCGGAGAGGAGCGCATACCGCGGTGGCGAGACGACCCGCCGCCCCGACGCCGTCGCCTGGCCCGAATCGCCCGCGATGACGACGAACACGGCGTTGCCGCGACCGACCGCGGTGAGCCGGAGCTCCGGTGCGTAGTAGGAGAACGCCGCTCGCGCCCGTTTTGGAAGGACGACCACGGTGTCCTTCGCGCTCGCGTTCGCCCGGACGAGATGCGCCGCCGCGCGCCAGTTCGCGGGTTGATCGCGAGCGGCGGCCGTCGCCAGCGCGGCAACCGCGACGACCGCGAGGGCTGCTCCGGTCGCGCGGCGCACTCCGCGGTCGGTGATCGCAGTGAGGCCGATACCGGCGCCCAGCGAGAGGCCGCCCGCGGCGACGATCAGAGCGGCCCGGGGATACACAGGAACCACGACGCCGGCAGCGAGCACGAAGACGAGCGGCATCACAGCCAGGCCGGCCACGAGCGCGGCCTTCCAGCGACCGCTGCCGGGCGACGAGCCGCGGTACAGCGAGACGATCCCCCAGATCGCCAACGCCGCTACGACCGGGCTCCAGGCAAGCGCGCGACCGACCCCGGCACCGACGTCGCCGAGCTCGAGCGGGCCCGCACCGTCGGGCGCGTCGACGCGGTCGAGCGCGGCCGCGACGAGAAGCAGGCCGCACTCGACGACCCCGATGCCGAGTGCAGGGAGCGCAAGCCGCAGGTCGAGCTCCCGCCAGGCGAACGCCGCAGCGACCAGGTGCGCCGCGAGCGCGCTCACGGCGATCGGATGGGTCAGTGGCAGCAGCACGGCGCTCAATGCGTACGCGGCCCACCAGAACGCGTTGCCCCGCTCCACGGCGCGTGCGAACAGCGCGCTCGAGACGAGCATCGCAGTGAGCGCGAAGGCGAGCGGGCCGACGGAGCGCGTGAGCGAGACGACCCCCACCGACGTCGCGAGCACGAGTGACGCCGCGGCACCGGCGTACCGCCCTGCGAGGCGGCGGCCGAGGAGGTAGACGGCAGTCGCGGCCACGATCCCGGCTAGCACCGACGGCAGGCGGAGCCAGAGCTCCGAGTCGCCGTGCGCGGCGACGGGCTGGAGCAGCGCGAGGTAACCGGCCCTCGCAGGGTCGTCCGAGATCGCGCGGTCGACGACGTCGGAGAAGGAACCCTGCGCGGCGGCCAGCAGCGAGGCCTCGTCCACGACGAGGGCGCGACGGCCGAGCGCGATGAGCCCGAGCGCGGCGGCGAACGCCGGCCCGAGGAACGGCAGCGTGCGGTCGAGGGCGGCGACAAGACGCCCTGCCATGGCGACCGACTGGTCCGACGGCGTCTGGGTGTGGGCCGGGGCGCTCACCCGCACCGAGGGTACCGCCGTCGTCGGCGGGCGCCCCGCCCACTCGCGGACGCAGCCGGGACCGCGATACCGCCCTCATGTCTCGCCGGTGGCTCGCGGCAGGTGCGGCAGCCGTCCTCGTGGCGGCGGCGCTCGTGGCGGTCGGCGCGTGGCACTTCCTGCTGCGGGACGACGTCGAGCCCGCGAGCGTGGC
>DASSVY010000335.1:0-4187 GCA_035705535.1 Gaiella sp.
GAGTGGACGAGCAGGACTGCGAGACCGAAGCCGAAGATCGCGCCGAGCACGAAGCCGGCAAGCGCCTCCTTGGCGGTGAACCACGCCGCGTCGAGCAGGGGGTGGATCAGCGCCGGGCCGCCCGCCGTGACCGGCTCACGGAACGCGTTCAGGATGTCGTGGATATGCGGCATCGTCGTGTCGTCGACGACGAAGGGCCACGTCCAGCCGGTGGTCTCCCACAGCCACTTGTAGCCCTCCCAACCGGCCCAGAGCACCGCGATCACGAGGACGAACGTCGCCAGCCGTCCGAGGGCGGGCACGATTCGCGCCTGACGCGTCTCGACTGCGACGGCCGTCATCTGGGCGCATTCCTTACCACACCCGTGGCCATGGAAGGACGTTAAGCTCGGACCCCGTGGCGCTCGATCCATCCCGTGTCGTCTCGCGTCTGGAGGAGCTTCGCTCGCTGACGGGAAACGAGGACGGCGCACAGCGCGTCGCGTGGACGGAGACCTGGGCGAAGGGCCGTGCGTGGCTCGCGGAGAGCCTCTCCGACCTTCCGCTCGAGGTCGAACGAGACGCCGCCGGCAACGACTGGTACACGCTCCACGGCGACTCGGAGCGCGCCGTCCTGCTCGGAGGCCACATGGACTCCGTGCCGAACGGCGGGTGGCTCGACGGCTGCCTGAACGTCCTCGGCGCGGCCGAGGTCCTTCGCCGGATCGCGGACGAGGGCACGCCGCCCGTCACCGTCCGGCTCGTCGACTGGGCCGATGAGGAGGGAGCCCGATTCGGACGCTCGCTCTTCGGCTCCTCCGCCGCGGGGGGGTCGATGGCCGACCAGGACGAGCTCCGCGCGCTCGTCGACCGCGACGGGGTCTCGCTGCCCGCAGCGATCGGCGCGTTCGGCGTCGACCTCGACCGTGCGCTCGACGCGCATGCCCAGCTGGAAAACGCGGCCGCCTATCTCGAGCTCCACCTCGAGCAGGGGCCGGTGCTCGAGTCGCTCGGCCTCCCGCTCGGCGCGGTCCTCGGCACGTTCGGCGTGGAGCGCTGGCGGATCACCTGGACGGGCCAGGCCGCGCATGCCGGGTCGACCCCGATGGACCAGCGTCGCGACGCCCTCGCCGGCGCCGCGAAGCTCGCGCTCGCGATCCGCGACGTCGCGCGCGAGACGGGCGACGGCGCCGTGTGCACGTCGGGCGGCGTGGTCTGCCGTCCGGGGATCGTGACCTCGGTCGTCGAGACTGCAGAGCAGCTGCTCGACCAGCGCCACCTCGACGCCGACAAGCTCGCCACGATGCTCGCGTACGCACAGGAGCTCTCGCGGACGTTCGCGCAGGAGGAACAGATCGACGTCGGCTGGGAGCGGATCTGGAGCATCGAGCCGATCCTGTTCGACGAGACCCTGATCGGCTTCGCCGACGAGGCGATCCGCGAGGTCGCGGGCACGTCGCACCGCCTGCCCTCGGGACCCCTGCACGATGCGGCGGAGGTCGCGCGAGCCGGCGTGCCGACCGTGATGCTGTTCGTCCAGAGCCTGCGCGGCCTCTCGCACACGAAGCTCGAGGACACGAAGCCCGAGCACCTCGAGCTGTCGGTGGCGGCCCTCGACCGCCTCGCCGCGAAGACGATCGCACACGTCGCGGCGTCCTAGATGCCCGAGGTCCGAGCCCCGGACGGCGGGGCGGTCGTCGCCGGGCTCGTCGTCGGCTGCTTTCTCACGTGGAACGTCTCGAACGTCGGCGCGGCTGCGGATCCGCTCGCCGGGGCCTACGGCGTCTCGCTCGCCGTGGTCGGCCTGCTGACCACAGCGTTGTTCCTCACGCACCTCCTGGCGCAGCTTCCCGCCGGGATCTGGTCGGACCGGATCGGGCCTCACCGGGTCGCACTCGTCGCGTGCTCGGCAGCGGCCTTCGGAAACGCGATCCTGCTGATCGACGACGAGATCGCACTCGGCGTCCTCGGTCGGCTCGTCGTCGGGATCGGCTCGGGCGCCGGGTTCGTGGCCGGCCTCGACCTCGTCCGGGCGGGAGGCGGCGGGCCGGTCCTCCACGGCGTCTACGGCGCGGCGACGATGGCGGGAGGGGGCCTCGCGCTCGTGATCGTGCCGCCGCTCACCGATGCGACCGGCTGGCGGGCGACCTACGCAGCCGCGCTCGTCCTCGCGGTCGCCGCTGCGGTTCCGACCGTGCTCGTGCGTGGCCTCCGCCGGGTCGGCCACTCCACACGCGGCGTCCTCGGCGACCGGAGGCTGCTCCCCCTCGGCGTCCTCCAGGCGGCGACGTTCGGCCTCGCGGTCGTCGCAGGCAACTGGGTCGTCCCGCTCCTCGAGCGGCAGGACGTGAGCTCCGCCGTCGCCGGCGCGGTCGGGGGGCTCGTGCTGCTCGCCGGGATCGTCACGCGGCCGCTCGGCGGTGGGGCCGTGCACCGCCGGCCGGCGGGCCGGCAGCGGCTGCTGGTGGGCTCGCTCGTGGCGGTCGCGGCCGGATCACTGCTCCTGGCCTTCGGCGGGCCGACGTGGGTCTCGGGACTCGGCGCGCTCTGCCTCGGGCTTGCGGCCGGCCTTCCGTTCGCTCCGATCTTCGAGGCGGCGCAGCGGCTTCGTCCCGACGCGCCGGGCGCGGCCGTCGGTCTCGTCAACGCGTGCGCGATCTCCGCGGTGCTCGTCGGGACGCCGCTCGCGGGCGCGGCCTTCGCGCTGCCCGGCGACGGACGGATCGCGTTCGCGGCGATCGCGTGCCTCGCGGCCGCCGCGCTGCCGTTTGCCCGGCGCCTCCCGCCGACCGACCCGGTTGGCGACGGCGTCGGCGACCGCGGATACTGAACGTCTCGCACTCGACGGAGGTTTTGCACATGCCACTCTCTTTCGGCGTCACCGTCCTGCCCGACCCGCCAGCGTCCCGGCTCGTCGAGCTGATGAAGCTCGGCGAGGACAACGGCTTCGAGATCGGCTGGACGTACGACTCCCACGTGCTCTGGCAGGAGTCGTTCGTCCAGCTGACCCTGGCGATCGAAGCCACGTCGCGGATGAAGTTCGGGCACCTCGTCACGAATCCCGGCACGCGCGAGCCAACGGTGCTCGCAAGCCTCTACGCGACCATGCACGACATCTCCGACGGCCGGATGGTGATGGGGATCGGCCGCGGTGACTCCGCACGGCGCTACATCGGCCAGCAGCCGGTCAAGGTCGCGGAGTTCGAGCGCCGCCTGCAGATGATCAAGCCGTTCATGAACGGCGAGGAGGTGCACTGGAACGACAAGGACCTGCATCTGAAGTGGGTCCGCCCGGAGCTGCCACGGATCCCGATGTGGGTCGCCGGGTACGGCCCGAAGGCGCTCGGCGTCGCGGGTCGCGTCGGGGACGGCGTGATCATCCAACTCGCCGACCCGGAGATCATCCAGTGGATCATGGGCACCGCTCGCGCGGCCGCCGAGGAGGCCGGCCGGGACCCCGCGGAGCTCAAGTGCATCGTCTGCGCGCCGAGCCACGTCGGCCCGATCGAGGACGGACGCGAGCAGACTCGCTGGTTCCCCGCGATGGTCTCGAACCACGTCAAGGACCTGATCGAGCGGTACGGCACGGACGGCTCTGTCGTCCCACACGCGCTGACCGACTACGTCGAGAAGCGGAAGTTCTACGACTACGACGAGCATTCGCGCGTGGGCGCGAAGCACGGCGAGTTCGTCACCGACGAGATCTGCGACCGGTTCTCGGTGCTCGGCGACGTCGGCCAGATCTCGGAGAAGCTGCGGGAGCTCGAGTCGATCGGCGTCGACCATTACTCGATCTACCTGATGACGCACAACCAGGAGGCGACGCTCGAGGCATACGGACGCGAGATCATCCCCCAGTTCGCCGGTGCCGCGGCCTAGGGCGTGTCGGTGAACGAGAACGCCGACGCGTGGCGGTCGGTCGCGGCCGGGTGGGAGCGCCAGCGCCCGCTCTTCCTGGACTCGACGCGGGTCGTCTCGGAGCGGCTCATCGAGCTGCTCGACCCGCAGCCCGGCGAGACGATCCTCGAGCTCGCGGCCGGGCCCGGCGATACGGGGCTCCTCGTCGCCCCGTCGCTGACGCCGGGCGGCCGGCTCGTGTCGACGGATTTCGCGACCGAGATGGTGCACGCCGCGGAGCGCCGGGCGACCGAGCTCGGGCTCGACGAGGACCTCGTCTCGTTCCAGGTCGAGGACATGACCGCCCTGTC
>DASSVY010000336.1:0-8773 GCA_035705535.1 Gaiella sp.
CCGACCCTCGCACGGCAACTGTCGACCACCAGGCTACGTACGGCGTCCGCGCGCCTATTCATCCTGGCGAGGTGCGCCTGCCTGGTGTCAGTGCCTCATGGGGCCCGCGGCGTTCGTCCGATCCGGGTGATGAACCTCACCGGGCGCTCCCGGAAGATCGATTGCGTCTCGCGTGACCATGCTGGCCGACACCGCCGTCGATCTCTCGCGGATCCAGTTCGCGACGACCGCGCTCTACCACTTCCTCTTCGTGCCGCTCACGCTCGGGCTCGCACCGCTGGTCGCGGTGATGCAGACGCTGTGGCACCGCACGGGCGACCCGGCCTGGCTCCGCCTGACGCGGTTCTTCGGGACGCTCCTCCTGATCAACTTCGCGATCGGCGTCGCGACGGGCCTCGTCATGGAGTTCCAGTTCGGGATGAACTGGGCCGTCTACTCGAAGTTCGTCGGCGACGTGTTCGGCGCGCCGCTTGCGATCGAGGGGCTCGCGGCCTTCATGCTCGAGGCGACGTTCCTCGGCCTCTGGATCTTCGGCTGGGACCGCCTGCCGCCCCGCGTCCACCTCGCCACGATCTGGATCGCCGCGCTCGGCACCTGGCTGTCCGCGTACTTCATCCTCGTCGCGAACTCGTGGATGCAGCACCCCGTCGGCTACGAGATGGTTGACGGCAAGGCCGAGCTGACGAGCATCTGGGCGCTCCTCTCGAACGGCTTCGGGCTCCGCGCCTACCTGCACGTGCTCCTCGCCGGCCTGATCTTCGGCTCGAGCGTCATGCTCGGCGTGAGCTGCTGGCATCTCCTGCGGGGCCGCAACACCGACCTGTTCCTCCGGGCTGCGAAGCTGGCCCTGGTCGTCGCGGTGCCGATCACGATGCTCCAGCTCGTGGTGGGCAACCGCTTCGGCGAGGCCGTCACCAGCGCGCAGGGCATGAAGATCGCCGCGTCCGAGGCGCAGTGGGACACCTGCCAGCCGTGCTCGTTCTCGCTCTTCCAGATCGGCGGGTTCACCGAGGACGACCAGACGCCGTCGTTCTCGATCCAGGTCCCGCGGCTCCTCTCCTACATGGCGACCGGCTCGTTCAAGGGTGAGGTGCAGGGCCTCACGGAGCTCCAGGCGCAGGAGGAGAGCGCGTTCGGCCCCGGGAACTACATGCCCAACGTCCGCGTCATCTACTGGTCGATGCGGGTGATGGCCTACGTCGGGATGCTGATGTTCCTCGTCGCCGCCGTCGGCGCGTGGCTGTACTGGAAGCGGAAGCTCGAGCGCGCGCGCTGGTACCTCTGGGCGGCGGTCCTCGCGATCGCACTCCCGTACATCGCCGCGACGGCCGGCTGGGTCCTCACCGAGATGGGGCGCCAGCCGTGGATCGTGCAGGGGCTGCTGAAGACCGAGGACGCGGTCTCGCCGACCGTGAGTGCCTGGACGGTGGGAGCCAGCCTCGGCGTGTTCGCCGGGCTCTACGGCGTCCTCGCGGTCGTCGACTTCGTGCTGATGCGCCGCTACGCGCGGGTCGACCCGCCCGATCCCTCTGCGTCGGAGACCGAAACGCTCCCGGCGATGGGCTACTGACGGTGGCCGGCTGATGGACCTCCAGCTCTTCTGGTTCGTCCTGATCGGCGTCCTCTGGGCGGGCTACTTCCTGCTCGAGGGCTTCGACTTCGGGGTCGGGATGCTGTTGCCGTTCCTCCCGCGGAACGAGCGCGAGCGCAACGTGATGTTCGAGACGATCGGGCCGGTCTGGGACGGCAACGAGGTGTGGCTCGTCGTCGCGGGCGGCGCGACGTTCGCGGCGTTCCCCGCCTGGTACGCGACGATGTTCTCCGGCTTCTACCTCGCGCTCCTGCTCATCCTCGTCTTCCTGATCATCCGGGTGGTCTCGTTCGAGTGGCGCGGGAAGGGGCGCAGCCCGCGCTGGCGCGCCGTCTGGACGGCCGCCAACGTCGTCGGCAGCGTCGGCGCGTCGTTCCTCTGGGGCGTCGCGCTCGCGAACCTCGTCCACGGCGTCCCGCTCGACTCGGACGGCGGCTGGGCGGGCTCGTTCGCCGATCTCTTCAGCGCGTACACCGTGTTCGCCGGGATCGTCGTCGTCCTGCTGTTCGCCTTCCACGGCGCGACGTTCCTCACCGTGCGGACGACAGGCGAGCTCGGTGCGCGTGCGGGACAGGTGGCGCGACGGCTCTCGATCCCCGCCGCGGTCGCCGGGGTGGGCTTCCTCGTCTGGACGGTCGCCGTCGCGGTCGACAAGAACGACAAGAACGTCTTCCCGCCGGTCGTGCCGTGTGCGCTCGGCGTCGCAGCGCTCGTCCTCGCGCTCGTCTTGGTCCACCGGCGTCGGAGCGGGCCGGCGTTCGCGGCGACGGCCTTCGCAGCGGTGCTGCTCGTCGCGACGCTCTTCACCAGCCTCTACCCGCGGGTCCTCGTCTCGAGCCCGGAGCTCGGGAACAGCCTGACGGTCGACAACGCCTCGTCGTCGCACTATGCGCTCGCGGTGATGACCGTCGTCGCGCTGATCTTCACGCCGCTCGTCCTCCTCTACCAGGGCTGGACGTACTACGTCTTCCGGCACCGGCTCGGTGGTGAGGAGCCGGAGCCGGCGGAGCCGGTCGAGATCCTTCCCGAGCCGGCCGAGAGCGGGTGAGCGCACTCGATCCGCGGCTCGTGCGCCGGGCGCGGCCGGTGCGGAGGCTCCTCGCCCTCGACGCGGCGCTCGGCGTCGCCGCCGCGCTGCTGGTCCTCGCCCAGGCGGCGCTCCTCGCGCGCGTCGCCGCCCGCGGGTTCGCCGGCGTTCCGCTCGCGGAGCTGACCCTGCCGCTCGTGCTGCTCGTCGCCGCGTCGGCGGGGCGCGCGCTCTTGTCGTGGGGGTTCGAGGTCGTCGGGCGTCGCGCCGCGTCCGACGTTCTCTCCCAGTTGCGGCTCGATGTCGTCGAGCGCCGGCTGCGCGACCGCCCGGCCGCGCTCGACGCGGTCGAGAGCGCCGACGTGGCGACCGCGGCCGTCGCCGGGGTCGATGCGCTCGAGGCGACGTTCGCGCGATACCTCCCGCAGCTCGCGCTCGCGACCGTCGTCCCGATCGCGGTGATCGCGTTCGCCGCCGTCATCGACCCGCTGACCGCGGGCCTGATGCTGCTCACTCTGCCGCTCGTGCCGGTCTTCATGTGGCTCGTCGGACGGCACACCGAGCGTCGGACGCGCGAACGCTGGGAGACCCTCGCGCGCCTCTCGACACACTTCCTCGACGTCGTCCGGGGCCTACCGACGTTGCGCGCCTACAACCGCGGCGCCGTCCAGGCCGAGCGGATCGCCGCGGTGAGCGATGACTACCGCCGCGCGACGATGGGAACGCTCCGCGTCGCGTTCCTCTCCGGAACGGTGCTCGAGCTCGCGGCGACGATGGGGATCGCGCTCGTCGCGGTCACGGTCGGCGTGCGCCTCGTCGAAGGCGGGCTCGGCTTCGAGGCCGGGCTGACCGTGCTCGTGCTGGCGCCCGAGCTCTACCTGCCTCTTCGCAACCTTGCCGCGCAGTACCACGCGAGCGCCGACGGTCGTGCCGTGAGCGCCCGCCTCCTCGACCTGCTCGACGAGCCGCCGGAGGTGGTGCCGGGGAGTCGTCGCCCACCCGACGTCCGTGCCGTCCCGATCAGGCTCGAAGCGGTCTCCTTCTCCTATCCCGGACGGCTCGGGACGGTCCTCGACCGCGTTCACCTGGAGCTCGCACCAGGTGAGACCGTGGCGCTCGTCGGCCCGAGCGGGAGCGGCAAGACCACGCTCGCATCGCTCCTCCTCCACCTGGCCGAGCCGACCTCGGGACGCATCACGGTCGGCGGCGTCGACCTCGCCGGATGCGATGCCGGGGCCTGGCGCTCGCAGATCGCGTGGGTGCCGCAGCATCCGACCCTCTTCCGCGGGACCGTGGCGGACACCATCCGCCTCGGTGACGCAGCGGCGAGCGACGCCCGAGTTGCCGAGGCTGCCGCGCTCGCGGGCGCGGCGGAGTTCGTCTCGGAGCTCCCGGGCGGGTACGGGACGATCGTCGGGGACGGTGGCAGGCAGCTCTCCGCCGGCCAGGTCGAGCGACTGGCGCTCGCGCGAGCGTTTCTCCGCGACGCAGGGCTCGTCATCCTCGACGAGCCGACTGCGAACCTCGACCGCCGGAGCGCCGGGCTCGTCGAGGAGGCGATCGACCGGCTGCGTGTCGGGCGGACGGTGCTGCTCGTCGCGCACAGCCCCGAGCTGACCGCGCTGGCGGACCGTGTCGTCACGCTGACGGCCGGGCGGCTGGTCGAGGCCGTGCGGGTGGTGGCCGCATGAGCCGTAGGCTCGACAGAGGCGACCCAGGAGCGGAGGTGCCGGCTCTGCCGGCGCCGGGGCGGGCATGAGCGCGTCCGCGGCACGTCTCGTCGAGCTCGCCCGGCTGCCGAGGTCGCGTATCGCGCTCTCGCTGCTCCTGGGGACGCTGGCCGTCGGCTTCGCCGTCGGGCTCCTCGCGACGGCCGGGTACCTGATCTCCCGCGCGGCCGAGCAGCCGCCGATCCTCTCGCTGACCGTCGCGATCGTGCTCGTCCGCTTCCTCGGGCTCGCGCGACCGATCGCCCGCTACGCCGATCGCCTCGCCTCACACGACCTGGCGCTCCGCGGCCTGGGCCGGATTCGCGCAGCCGTCTTCGAGCGGATCGAGCCGCTGGCCCCCGGCCAGCTCGACGGATACCGGCGCGGCGACCTGCTGGCGCGCATGGTCGACGACGTCGATGCGCTTCAGGGCCTCTACGTCCGCGGTCTCGGTCCGCCGGTCGTCGCGCTCGTCGTCGGCGCAGCCTGCGTCGGGGTCACGGCCGCCGTCCTGCCCGCGGCGGCCGGGATCCTCGCTCTCGGCCTGCTCGTCGCCGGAGTCGCCGTCCCGTGGCTCTCCGCGGCCCTCTGCCGGACGGCGGGTCGGCGGCAGGCGGTCGCACGCGGAGCGCTGACCGCCGACCTCGTGGAGCTCCTTCGGGGTGCGCCGGAGCTCGTCGTCTACGGCCAGGAGGAGGGCGCGCTCGCCCGGGTGCGCGAGCTCGACCGCGAGCTCAGCCGCAGCGGGCGCCGGGACGCGCTCGTCGCCGGGATCGGGGACGCGCTCACGATCCTCGTCACCGGCCTGACGACCGCCGCTGTCCTCGCGGTCGCCGTCTCGGCGAGCGCCAAAGGCACGCTCGACCCCGTCCTCGTCGCGACGCTTGCCCTCCTCGCTTTGGCCTCCTTCGAGGCGGTCGCACCGCTCGCAGCGGCGGCCCGCGAGCTGTCCGCGACGTTCGCCTCCGGCAGTCGCGTGCTCGCGCTCGTCGACCGGTCGCCCGCGATCGAGGATCCCTTGTCGCCGCTCCCGGCGCCGCCGCGCGATGCGACGGTCGCGTTGAACGGCGTCACCGCGGGATACAGCGGCGAGCCGCCCGTCGTCCGGGATCTGCGGCTGACGCTCGCGCCGAGACGAAAGATCGCTCTGGTCGGGCCGAGCGGCGCGGGCAAGACGACCGTGACGAGGCTGCTGCTCCGCTTCCTCGACCCCGCCGCGGGCACGGTGACGATCGCCGGCCGGGATCTCCGGGAATACGCCCAGGCCGACGTCCGCCGGCACTTCGCGATCGCCGGTCAGGAGGCCTACGTCTTCGACTCGACGATCCGCGAGAACCTCCGGCTCGCGCGGTCCGAGGCCTCGGATGCGCAGCTCCGGGCGGTGCTGCGCCGCGCCGGCCTCGACGACTGGGTCGCTTCGCTCCCCGACGGGCTCGACACGCAGGTCGGCGAGGAGGGATCGCACCTCTCGGGTGGCCAGCGTCAGCGGCTGACGCTCGCCCGGGCGCTTCTCGCCGACGCGCCCGTCCTCGTCCTCGACGAGCCGACCGCGCACCTCGACCCGGCGACGGCCCGGTCGGTGATGGACGACGTCCTCGACGCCGCAGACGGGCGCTCCGTGCTCCTGATCACGCACCGCGCCGAAGGGCTCGAGCGGATGGACGAGATCGTCGCCCTCGACGCGACCTGACTCCCGGGCGACGCGCTAGGCCGAGTCGGCGGCGACCGCGATCGCCTCTATCTCGATCACGAGCTCCGGCAGCGCCAGGGAGCCGACCTCGACGATCGTGTCCGCCGGGTACGGCGCGGTGAACCAGCGCTTCCGCAGCTCGACGATCTTGGGG
Organism: Gaiella sp.; assembly: GCA_035705535.1. GTDB lineage: Bacteria > Actinomycetota > Thermoleophilia > Gaiellales > Gaiellaceae > Gaiella. The sequence goes on from DASSVY010000336.1 coordinate 6,172, forward strand.
AAGTTCGCCATGTCCGTGAGGAAGATCGTCACCTTCACGACCCGATCGAGGCTCGAACCGCCTGCCTCGAGCACCCGCGCGAGGTTTTGGAACGTCTGCTCGGCCTGCGCGTCGAAGTCGCCGACTCCGACGATCGAGCCGTGCTCGTCGAGCGCCGCCTGACCCGACACGATCACGAGGTCACCGACCCGGAAGCCCTGCGACAGGTGGTACGGCTCGAGGGGGTCGGGATCGAGCCGGATCTGCTGTGGCTCGGTCACGTGCGCTCCTCGGCCGGCCGGAGAACGCGAGCCGTTCGGAACCACTCCGAGAGGTTGGGCGCCCAGACGATCGTGACGACGACCAGCAGCCCACCCGTGATCAGGCTCGAGACGTAGTCGGGCGAGCGGAGGATGGCGAGGATCTCCTGGAGCACACTCAGCGACAGAACGCCCGCGGCGATGCCGACCGCGCCGCCCTTTCCGCCCGAGAGACTGACGCCGCCGATCAGAGCGGCCGTGGCGGAGAACGTCAGCACGTCGAAGCCGATATTCGTCGGGCTCGCCGTTGCAAGGCTGTAGCTGAGGAGCGCACCCGGGAGCGCCGCGCCGAGTGCCGAGACGACGAACACGCCGATGAGGAGACGGTCGACGCGGACACCGGCGACGCGAGCTGCCCGCCGGTCGCCGCCGATCGCCCGGAGGTCGCGTCCGACCCGCAAGTAGCGAAGGACGAGCGCCGCCACGACGAAGATCCCCAGCGAGACCAGACTCCTGATCGAGAAGATCTGCAGGATCGGCTCGTCGAGCCTGAGCCCGACCGTGTAGTTGTCGTAGAGCACGCTCTTGTTGTGTCCGAGGATGTACGTGATCCCGAGCACGACGAGATAGCCACCGAGCGTCACCGGCATCGAGTTCAGGCGAAAGCCGGCGATCAGGCCGCCCTGCACGACGCCGACGGCGATCGCCGCACCGAGCGCCGCCGCGATCCCGAGCACCGGGGAGCTCGCGCCGGACAGCACCGCGACCATCCCGCCGAAGAGGTACATCGACGACACCGAGAGGTCGAACTCGCCCGCGATGATCGTGATCCCGAGTGCCAGGGCAACGAGCCCGTACGAGGCGAAGTTCTGGAAGATGTCGTAGATGTTCGCCGTCCGGACGGTGTACTGCGTGACGACCGGGACCAGCACGAGCGCCACGATCATGATCGCGAGAATCGCGTAGGGCGCGAGCTCCGCGCCTCCCGGCCGGCGACGTCTTGTCTCGGGCCTGCTCATCGGCTGCGCTCTCTGAGGTTCGTGAGCACGACGACCACGACGACGATGATCCCGCGGACGAGAATCTGCGCTCCCGTCGAGTAGCCCCTGAGGAGCAGCATGTCGGAGATCGTCGCGATGAAGATCGCGCCTGCCGCCGTCCGGGCGATCGACCCGCGCCCGCCCGTCACCGCGTTTCCCCCGACGAGCGCGGCGGCGATCGCGTCGTAGGTGTAGCTCCCGACGAGCAGGAGGGACGCGTTCGCGCTCGTCGCGCCGATCAGGACCCCGGAGCCCGCCGTGTAGAGGGACGCGATCCCGAAGGCGCCGACGGTCAGGAGCGTGATCGGCAGGGCCGCCGCCCGTGCAGCGACGCGGTTCTCCCCGAGGAGGTAGATCTGGCGTCCGAATCGGGTCCGCGCCATCACCACGGCGAGGAGGACGGTGACGACGATGAAGACGTACACCGGCGCGGGGAGTCCGAGGACGGGGTTCGCCAAGTGCTCCCAGCTCGTCTGGTCAACGGGGGGGACGATGCTCTGGCCGTGCGAGAGCCAGACGGCCATCCCCTCCATCAGGCCGGCGGCGCCGATCGTCACGATGATCGGGTTCGCGCCCCATGCGCCGACCACGAACCCCTGCGCCGCGCCGATTGCGAGACCGAGCACCAGCGTCAGCAGGATCGCGGCCGCCAGGCCCCAGCGCAGCGAGTAGAGGAAGACCATCGCGGAGATCGCGGCCGTCTGACCGAGCGCGAGGGAGAAGAGGTTGCCGCTCAAGACGATGACCGTGAGGCCGACCGCGATGATCCCGACGAACGAGGCGGCGGTGAGGATCGCCTTCATGTTGCTCACCGTCAGGAAGCCCGTCGTGGTGGCGGCGCCGTAGACGGTCACCCCGGCGAGGATCGCGATCCACGCCGCCAGCGCGGCGTCGGCGAGCCGGAGCGGGCGGGGCTCGATGCCGACGCGGGCCATCATGCTGCTCACGACGGCACGCCCCCGTCCGAGGCGTGGCTCGTGGTCATGTCGGCGAGGATCGCGGGCGCAGACGCCTCGGCCCGCGGGACGACCGAGACGATCCGGCCATGGAAGATCGTGACGACGACGTCCGCGAGGTCGAGAACCTCGTCGAGCTCCGTCGACGAGAAGATCACCGCCGTGCCCGCGCGGGCCGCGTCGCGAACGAGGGTGTGGATGTCCGCGCGGCCTCCGACGTCGACGCCGCGGTGAGGATCGCCTTCATGTTGCTCACCGTCAGGAAGCCCGTGGTCGTCGCGGCGCCGTAGACCGTCACGCCCGCGAGGATCGCGATCCACGCCGCGAGCGCGGCGTCGGCGAACCGGAGCGGCCGACGCTCGATCCC
>DASSVY010000337.1:0-2536 GCA_035705535.1 Gaiella sp.
CTCCTGGGACGCCGCCCTCGACCAGGTCGCCGAGCGGTTCTCGCAGGCGCGCGACCAGGGTGCGACGACGTCGTTCGGCATGTTTTCGTGCTCCAAGGCGACGAACGAGATGAACTTCCTGGCGCAGAAGTTCGCGCGCCAGGTGATGGGCACGAACAACGTCGACTCGTGTAACCGCACCTGACACGCGCCCAGCGTCGTCGGTCTGGCGACGGTGTTCGGAGCAGGCGGCGGGACCTCGTCCTACCGCGAGATCGAGGAGACGGACGTGATCCTGCTCTGGGGCTCGAATGCACGCGAGACGCACCCGATCTTCTTCCATCACCTGCTCAAGGGAGTGCGGAACGGCGCGCGCCTCGTCGCGATCGACCCGCGGCGGACGACGTCCGCGCAGTGGGCCGACCGCTGGCTCGGGCTCGACGTCGGCTCGGACGTCGCGCTCTCGAACACGATCGCGCGGGAGATCATCCACGAGGGGCTGCACAACGAGACCTTCGTCGAGCGAGCGACCACGGGGTTCGACGCGTACGCCGCTTCCGTCGAGCCGTTCACGCTCGACGAGGGCGAGCGCCTCACCGGCGTGCCCGCCGAGGCGATTCGGGAGGTCGCGCACGCCTACGCGCGCGCCGATCGGGCCATCGTCTGCTGGACGCTCGGCATCACCGAGCACCACAACGCCGTCGACAACGTCCTCGCGCTCATCAACCTCGGACTGCTCTGCGGCCACGTCGGTCGCTACGGCTCGGGCCTGAACCCGCTCCGGGGCCAGAACAACGTCCAGGGCGGCGGCGACATGGGGGCCATCCCGAACAAGCTTCCAGGCTTCCAGGACCTCGAGGACGATGCCGAGGCCAGGGCGCTCTACGAGGCCGCCTGGGACGTCCCGATCGTGCCGCGCGCCGGCTGGCACCTGACCCAGATGTTCGAGGCGATGGAGCACGGCTGGCTGAAGACGCTCTACGTGATCGGCGAGAACCCCGCGCAGTCGGAGGCGGACGTGACACGCGCGCGGCGGCTGCTGGACGGCCTCGACTTCCTCGTCGTCCAGGATATCGTCCCCACGCGGACGACGGACATGGCCGACGTCGTGCTGCCCGGCACCGCGTCGTGGTGCGAGGCCGAGGGAACGGTCACCAACAGCGAGCGGCGAGTGCAGCGTGTCCGCAAGGCGCTCGACGCGCCGGAGGCGGCCCGCGACGACACGTGGATCCTCGCGGAGCTGGCGCGGCGGCTCGGCTACGACTGGGGCCAGCCGACGGCCGAGGAGATCTGGGACGAGTGCCGTTCGCTCTCCCCGATGCATCGCGGGATGACGTATCGCCGTCTCGAGGAGCACCGCGGCCTGCAGTGGCCCTGCTACGACGAGGTCGACCCCGGCGCCCTGTTCCTCCACGGGCGCCTGTGGGCGGAGCCGCTCGAGGGCCCTCGCGCGCCGTTCAGCGTCGTCGAGGCGACGCCCCCGTTCGAGGCGCTCGACGACGACTACCCGATCCGGCTGACGACGGGCCGGCGGCTCGAGTCCTTCAACACCGGCGCCCAGTCGAACCGGTACCGATCGCCGCTCCACCGCGGCGAGGCGCTGGAGCTCTCGCCGGAGGACGTCGAGCGCCTCGGCCTCGCCGAAGGCGAGGTCGTGCGCGTCTCGTCCCGTCGTGGCTCGGTGGACGCGCCCGTCCGGGTCGACCGGTCGCTTCGCGCGGGGCTCGCGTTCATGTCGTTCCACTTCCCCGAGCAGGTCGACGTCAACGTGCTGACGATCGACGCGACCGATCCGAAGTCCGGCACAGCCGAGTTCAAGGCCGCGGCGATCCGGGTGGAGAAGCTCGGGCGCGAGGTCGCGACCGCCTGATGGACCTTCGGCTGGTCCCGCACGCAGAGCCGACCGGCGCCGAGCGGGCAGCGCTCGACTCTGTGCTGGGCCCGCCAACCTCGGCCTGGGACGGCGGCGCCCGGGCAGAGGGTCACGAGGCGAACACGGCCGCGACCGGTCACGACGCGCGCGCAAGGCGCGAGCTGCTCCTGCCGGCGCTGTGGGCGCTGCAGGAGCGCGTCGGCTGGATCACCCCGGGAGGCCTGAACGAGGTCTGTCGCCGCCTGACGGTGCCACCTGCCGACGCGTATGGGGTCGCATCCTTCTATGCGCTCCTCGCGCTCGAGCCGCAACCGGGCCGTGTCGTCCACGTCTGCGACGACATCGCATGCCGCTGTAACGGCGCGGACGCGATCGTCGCGTTGCTTGAGGAGCGCTTCGGCCCCGAGGGCGGCCGCGGGGAAGACGGCGCGGCGACCTGGTTCCGCAGCCCGTGCCTCGGCCAGTGCGACCGCGCTCCGGCCGCGCTCGTCTCGATCGCCGGGGACGATCCGCTCGAGCGCGCGCAGGCTCCGACCGACGCTGCCGCGCTGCTGGCGCTTCTCGGCGGTGGCGAGCCCGCCCCGTCGCCGGCCACGCCGCTTCCGCAGGGCGGCGACGCCTCGCTTCGGCTGCTCCGGCGAGTCGGCGTCGTCGATCCCGCGAGCCTCGACGACTACCGCGCCG
>DASSVY010000338.1:0-6037 GCA_035705535.1 Gaiella sp.
TGAAGTGGGGGCGCGTCGCCCCGCAGCTCTCCGAGCACGGCCTCGCCGCACTGCACGGATCGTCTCCCGACGTCGGAGTCGCAGGCTACTCGCTCGGCGGCGGTATGGGCTGGCTCGGCCGCAAGCACGGCCTCCAGGCGAACAGCGTCACCTCGATCGAGCTCGTCACCGCGGACGGTCGCGCGACCCGCGTCGACGCCGAGCACGAGCCGGCTCTCTTCTGGGCGCTTCGCGGCGGCAACGGCAACTTCGGCGTCGTCACGGCGCTCGAGTTCGCCGTCTACCCGGTCGAGGACCTGTACGCCGGGGTGATGTTCTTCCCCTTCGAGCGCGCAGCCGAGGTTCTCCACGCCTGGACCGAGCTCGTCCCGACGCTGCCGGACGAGATGATGTCGTGGGCGTCGCTCTTGCAGTTCCCCGACGCGCCGTTCGTCCCGGAGCCGGTGCGCGGGGGCTCGTTCGCCGTCGTCTACGGCGCCTTCCTCGGGAGCGAGGCGGAGGGCCGCTCCCTGCTACGTCCGGTGCGCGAGCTGAGCCCGGCGATGGACACCTTCGCAATGGTGGCGCCGGCGGCGCTGGCCGACATGGCGATGGACCCGCCCGACCCGCTCCCCTTCGTGACCAGCACGGCGCTGCTGAGCGATCTGCCTCCGGCCGGCGTCGACGACCTCGTCGCCGCGGTCGGACCGGAATCGGGATCGAACCTCGCGCTGGTGGAGCTGCGCCAGCTCGGCGGCGCGTTCGGGCGGCGAACACCGGGAGCCGGCGCACGCGCGACGCTCCCGGGCACGCTCAGCCTGATCTCGCTCGGGGTCCCCGAGGACGCAGAGTCCGAGGCGATGGCGCGGGGGTACCTCGAGTCCCTCGACAGGGCCGTCCGCCCGTACCACGTCGGCGACTACGCGAACTTCGTCATGGAGCCGACCGATGCAAGCCGCTTCTTCGACGCCGACACCTGGGCGCGCCTGCGCCAGGTGAAGGCGCTCTACGACGGCGACGACCTGTTCAAGGGCAACCACCACATCCCACCCGCCGACTGAGCCGAACGCAACTTCCACGACGAACCGACCCCCGGGTCGCTCACAACCCGGGGGTTGGAACCCGACGCAGGTACTGCCGATCGGGCTGGATCACTGGACTCGGCTGCAGCCGGGCGTGGGCGGTCCGGGCCGGCGGGCGAGGAGGACGCTCGCGCCGATGAACCAGGCGAAGGGAGATCACGTGTGCGGAGCCGCTTGCTCCCGCGAAGCGCCGGGGCTAGTCGCGCAGCGCGATCCAGATCGCCTTCAGGTCCGTGAACTTGTCGAGCGCGTGGATCGACTTGTCGCGCCCGAAGCCCGACTGCTTGAACCCACCGAACGGGCTCGAGATGTCACCGGCGTCGAACGTGTTGACCCAGACGATCCCGGCCTTGAGCGCGCGGGCAGCACGGTGCGCGACGTTGACGTCGTCGGTCCAGATCCCCGCCGAAAGCCCGTAGATCGTGTCGTTCGCGACGGCGATCGCCTCGTCGAGGTCCGAGAACGAGAGCGCCGAGAGCACCGGGCCGAAGATCTCCTCGCGGGCGATCGTCATGTCGTTGGAGACCGCGTCGAAGATCGTCGGCTCGACGTAGTAGCCGCCGCTCTCCTCGCGCACGCGGGCGCCGCCGAGCTGGAGGCCCGCGCCCTCGGCCTTGCCCGCCTCGATGTACCCGAGCACGCGGCCGAGCTGCGTCTCGTCGACGATCGCGCCCATCCGGGTCTTGGGATCGAGCGGATCGCCGGGGCGGATTCGCTCGGCGACGGCGGCGACCTTGTCGAGGAGCTCGTCCTTCACGGCCTCGTGGACGAGGAGCCGCGAGCCGGCGTTGCAGACCTCGCCCTGGTTGTAGAAGACGCCCCAGGCCACGGCCATGGCGGCGGCGTCGAGGTCGCCGCACTCCTTCGTCACGATGTGCGGCGACTTGCCGCCGCATTCGAGCGCGACCCGCTTCATGTTCGACTCGCCCGAATACCGGAGGAAGAGCTTGCCGACCTCGGTCGAGCCCGTGAAGGCGATCATGTCGACGTCCGGGTGGCGCCCGAGCGCCTGCCCGGCCGTCTCGCCGAAGCCCGGTACGACCTGGAGGACGCCGTCCGGGATGCCCGCCTCGGAGGCGAGTTCCGCGAGGCGGAGCGCGGTCAGCGGCGACTGCTCCGCGGGCTTCAACACCACGCTGTTCCCCGTCGCGAGCGCCGGCGCGAGCTTCCAGGACGCCATCAGGAGCGGGAAGTTCCACGGGACGACCGCTCCGACGACGCCGAGCGGCTCGCGCACGATCGAGACGTGCGCATCGTGCCCGGTGGGGGCGATCTCGTCGTACACCTTGTCGATCGCCTCGCCGTACCAGGCGACGCATTCCGTCGCGAGCGGGACGTCGACGCTCCGCGCGTCGCGGATCGGCTTGCCCATGTCGACGGTCTCGAGCAGGGCGAGCTCCTCGGCGTGGTCCGACATCAGCGCGGCGAGACGCTGGAGCGCCTGCTTGCGCTTCTTCGGCGCCAGGCGCGACCAGACACCGGACTCGAACGCCGCGCGGGCACCGGCGACGGCTCGGTCGACATCGGCCGAGTCGCAGGCGGCGACCTTGGCCACGACCTCGCCGCCGATCGGGCTCACGCAGTCGAAGGTCTCGCCGGAGGCCGCGTCCACGTAGCCGCCGTCGATGAACGCCTGCGCGCGGATGCCGAGGCCGGAGACGGCGTCGTCGACGGTCCGCGGGCCTTCGGAGATCGTGGTCATGGCGTGCCTCCGTCCGGTCGGTGTCGGCGGCGTACGGGGCGCCGTCCAGGTCGTCCGGATCGTACGCGCAGCGTGGCGCGCTACGAGGGCGAGGCGGTCGGCTCGACGAGCGAGAGCACGAACTCGCGCTCCCCGTCGTGCCAGCGGACGTCGAGCGACTGCGCGACGCGGCGCAGCAGGGAGACGACCGGCCGGTTGTCGCCGCAGACCGTGGCGACGAGCTGCGCGATGCCGGCCGCGCGCGCGTCGGCGGCGAGCTCCTGCGCCAGCACCGATCCGATGCCTTGCCCCTGGAGCTCGTCCGCGACCTCGAACGCGATCTCGCCCGTCGCGCCGTCCCGCACGAGACGGGCCATGCCGGCGGGCACGGAGGCGCCGTCGACGTACGCGACAAGGACATGGTGCGTCTCGTCGACCCGCGCCAGCGCCGCGAGGTCGCCGTCGGAGAGGCGGGGCTTCGCGCCGCAGAACCGGCGATGCCGCGACGTAGAGCCGAGCCGCTCGAAGAGAGCCTCGACCGTCGCCGTGTCGCCGTCGCGGAGCGCGCGGATCGTCAGCCCACGGACATAGCGTGCCTGCATCGACACATCGTGCCGACCGGCCACGTGTCTGCGCGTCCCGTCTACGGGCCATCTTCTTGACATGGCCCGATCGGGCCATGGAGACTACGGGTCAGTGGAGCAGGAGATCCGCTTCTGCGAGCTCGACGGCCGCCGGATCGCGTACGCGGCGGTAGGGGAAGGGCCGACGCTGCTCTTCGGCGGCCGCTGGGTGACGCATCTCGAGGAGGAGTGGGACGACCCGCAGGCGCGGGGCTTCTTCGAGGATCTCGCCCGCACGCACCGCGTCGTGCGCTACGACCGCGTGGGCGCCGGCCTGTCGGATCGGGACGCGACGGCGGCGCCGACCGTCGAGTCGGAGACACGCGCCCTCGCCGCCGTGGTCGACGCGTGCACCGAGGACCGGGTGTCGCTCTTCGCGTGCTCGTGTGCGGGCGTCCCCGCCGCCCGGTTCGCGAGCCTCGCACCCGATCGCGTCGAGAAGCTCGTCTTCTTCGGGAGCTACGTCTCTCGGGCGGACGTCCCCGAGGCGACGCGCCGCTCCATGGTCGACTTCGTGCGGACGAACTGGATGCTCGCCGCCCAGATGCTCGCCGGGCTGATGCTCCCGAGGGCCGACGGCGACGCGATCGAGGCGCTGAGCCGCTACCACCGGCATTCGGCGACGGCGGACGTGGCGGCGGCGTTTCTCGACCTCGATCTGACCGCCGACGGCCGCGAGTTCCTCCCTCGGGTCGAGACGCCGACGCTGGTCCTGCACCGACGTGGTGACCGCACCGTCCCGATCTCGCACGGCCGCGAGGTCGCGCGCCTCCTGCCCAACGCTCGCTTCGTCGCGGTCGACGGCGACGCCCACGTCCCGTGGATGGACGACCAGCGCGCGCTTCGCCGAGCGCTCGTCGGCTTCCTCGGCGACGCCGCGGCGCCGGAGACGAACGGCGACTCGCCGCTGAGCGTGCGCGAGACGGAGGTGCTCAGGCTCGTCGCGACGGGCATGACGAACCGGGAGATCGCGTCGTCGCTCGTGCTGAGCGAGCACACCGTCCATCGCCATGTCGCCAACGTGCTGCGCAAGCTCGGCCGGTCGTCCCGCGCCGCCGCGGCCGCGGCGGCGACGAGAGCCGGGCACATCTAGACCCCGGCGCCCGCCAGCGCGGGGTCGAGGACGAGCACGGTCCGCACGCCCTCGCCGCGTCGCAGGCGGTCGAGCGCCTCGCCCACGCCGTCGAGCGTGTCGAGCTGGGTGACGACCCCCGCGAGGTCGAGAGCGCCCTCGGCCGCGAGCCGCGCCAGCTCGGGGAGGTCGGCGGCCGGGTCGCCCGACCCGTAGAACGACCCGCGAATCCCCCTTTCGGTCGACAGCTCGAGCGCCGGGAGCACGAGCTCGGCGCCCTTGGCCGCGATGCCGATCACGACCGCGGTCGCGCCCGGCCGCAGCGCCTTCCACGCCAGGAGCATTGTCTCGGGGAGGCCGACGACCTCGAACGAATGGTCGGCGCCGCCCTTCGTCAGCGAGCGGAGCGTGCGCACCGGATTCTCGTCGGTCGACGTGTCGACGACCGCGTCCGCGCCCCGCTCGACGGCGCGCGCGAGCTTTGCGGGGTCGCGGTCGACGGCCACGAGCGGCGCGGCCCCGGCGTGCTTCGCCGCCGCGAGCACCTGGAGCCCGACCCCGCCCACGCCGATCACGACGACGCTCTCCCCCGCCCCGACCCGCGCCACGTTGCGGACGGCGCCGAACCCCGTCATCGCACCGCAGCCGAGCAGCGCCGCCTGCCAGAGCGGCAGCCCGCGCGGGAGGGGGACCGCGCCGGCCGCCGGGACGACGACCAGCTCGGCGAAGCACGCGGTCATCAGCCCGTGCTGGAGAACGGTGCCGTCCGGCAGGCGGAGGCGCGACGTGCCGTCGAGCAGAGTCCCGGTGAGGCTGTGCTTCGCCGCGACGGCGCAGAGCGTCGGCCGGCCGGCGCGGCAGGCCGCGCACTCGCGGCACGACGGCACCCAGCAGAGCACCACCTCGTCTCCCGGCCCGACGTGCGTCACGCCCTCGCCGACCTCGACGACGACGCCTGCGCCCTCGTGACCGAGGACCATCGGCCAGCGACCCTCGCCGAGCGAGCCGTCGGCGAGATGGACGTCGGAATGGCACACGCCGGCCGCCGCGACGCGCACGAGCACCTCGCCGGGGCCGGGCGGGTCGAGCTCGACGTCCTCGACGCGGACGTCGCCGGGCTCGCGCAGCACGGCCGCGCGGATCGTCGTCGGCGCACCCGTCACGCCGCATGTCTACACCTTCGGCCCCCAAAGGCCCGCTTGTAGGCTGTCCCGCGTGAGCGGCGTCGCCGCCGAGATCGCGTTCGATCGTGCGACAAAGCGCTATCCCGGCCGCGCCGATCCGGCCGTGCGCGAGCTGACGCTCACGGTCCCGGCCGGTGAGATCTGCTGTCTCGTCGGGCCGTCGGGCGCGGGCAAGACGACCGCGATGAAGATGGTCAACCGGCTGATCGACATCAGCGAGGGGGACATCCGGATCGGCGGCACGAGCGTCCGGTCGCTCGACGTGACAGAGCTCCGCCGCGGCATCGGCTACGTCATCCAGCAGGTCGGGCTCTTCCCGCACATGTCGGTCGCGGACAACGTGGCGACGGTGCCGCGCCTGCTCGGCTGGCAGAAGCAGCGGATCACCGAGCGCGTCGACGAGCTGCTCGACCTCG
>DASSVY010000339.1:0-4707 GCA_035705535.1 Gaiella sp.
GGGGTTCACGGTCGTCGCGACGCTCGCCCGGCCGGTGGGCGGACTCCTCTCCGACCGGATCGGCTCGGCCACCGTGCTGGTCTTCGTGTTCGTCGGCGCCGGGCTGGACGCCGCGTGGCTCGCGCACATCTCGGCCGACCCGACGTGGGGCCCGGTGACGATCGCCTGCCTCACCCTCGCAGGCTTCCTCGGCCTCGGCAACGGCGCCGTGTTCAAGGCGGTGCCGCTGGACTTTCCGCAGTCGACCGGGGCGGCGACCGGGATCGTCGGCGCGGCGGGCGGCCTCGGCGGGTTCTTTCCGCCCGTGGTGATGGGAATCGTGAAAGATCACTTCGATACCTATGCGCTCGGCTTCGTCGGCTTGCTGGTGTTCGCGGTGATCTGCCTCGCGGTCTCCCTGACGATGCGCCGAACGTCACGGATGCCCCACGAGGTCACTGCATGAGACGTCCTGTGTCGACCTCGGACGCCCGCGCGTTCCTGGGGCACCGCTTGCGGTGCGGGGCCGGAGGGCACAGTACGGGAGGTACGGGCCCGGAAGGCCCCGTGCTGCGAGCGGCGTCAGGCGGCGGTGGAGCCGGGCTCCGCCCGGCGGGAGCCGACGCCGGCCAGGGGCGCGCGTGAGCCTCCTCGACCGGCCGCGGTACTTCGCCACGGGGGGCTCGGCCGACGGATGGAGCGTGCTGCAGCGCGACGGTCGCGAGTGGGAGCGCTTCTACCGGGAGCGCTGGCAGCACGACAAGGTCGTGCGGTCGACGCACGGCGTCAACTGCACCGGGTCGTGCTCCTGGAAGATCTACGTCAAGGACGGGATCGTCGCGTGGGAGACGCAGCAGACGGACTATCCGACGAACGGGCCCGACGTCCCCGAGTACGAGCCGCGCGGCTGCCCGCGCGGCGCGTCGTTCAGCTGGTACCTCTATTCGCCGATCCGCGTCCGCTACCCGTACGTGCGGGGCGTGCTGCTCGAGCGCTTCCGCGAGGCCCGCGCGCGGCACGGCGGCGACCCGGTCGAGGCGTGGGCATCGATCGTCGAGGACCCCGAGGCCGCGCGCGCGTACAAGTCGCAGCGCGGCAAGGGCGGGTTCGTGCGGGCGAGCTGGGACGACGTCGTCGATCTCGTCTCGGCGGCGCATGTCCACACGGTGAAGCGCTACGGGCCGGACCGCGTCGCCGGGTTCTCTCCCATCCCGGCGATGTCGATGGTCTCGCACGCGTCGGGCATGCGCTTCCTCTCGCTGATCGGAGGCGTGTGTCTCAGCTTCTACGACTGGTACGCCGACCTGCCACCGGCCTCGCCCCAGGTCTGGGGCGACCAGACAGATGTGCCCGAGTCGGCCGACTGGTGGAACGCGAGCTACCTAGTGATCTGGGGGACGAACATCCCGCAGACCCGCACACCGGACGCGCACTTCATGGTCGAGGCGCGTTATCGCGGCCAGAAGGTCGTCGTCGTCTCACCCGACTTCGCCGGGCACACGAAGTTCGCCGACCACTGGCTCCCCGCGGCGGCGGGCACGGACGGCGCGCTCGCGATGGCGATGGCGCACGTGGTCTTCAGGGAGTTCCACGTGGAGCGCACCGTGCCGTGGTTCGACGAGTACGTGAAGCGGACGACCGACCTTCCGTTCCTCGTCACGCTGCGCGAACGGAACGGGGCGTACGTCGCCGACCGCTTCCTCCGCGCGTCCGACCTCGGCGACACGAGCGAGAACGCCGAGTGGAAGACGGTGCTGGTCGACGCCGCGACGGACGAGCCTGTCGTGCCCAACGGCTCGATCGGCTTCCGCTGGGGCGACGAGGGAGCGGGACGGTGGAACCTCGAGCTCGGCGAGGTCGATCCCGCGCTGACGCTGCTCGGGCGCCACGACGAGCTTGTCGAGGTCGACCTGCCGCGCTTCGACGTCGGCGGCGCGGGCGGCGAGGCGCTCAGGCGGGGCGTCCCCGCGAAACGGGTCGACGGTCGCCTCGTGACGACGGTGTTCGACCTGATGGCCGCCCAGCTCGGCGTGCAGCGCGAGGGCCTGCCCGGCACGTGGCCGTCCGGCTACGACGACGCCGACGAGCCGTACACGCCCGCCTGGCAGGAGCCGATCACGGGCGTCGACGCGGGAATCGTCGTCCGCGTGGCACGCGAGTTCGCGCGGAACGCCGAGCGCTCACGAGGGCGCTCGATGATCATGCTCGGCGCAGGGACGAACCACTGGTTCCACTCCGACCAGATCTACCGCGCCATCCTCCAGCTCACCATGCTCTGCGGCTGCCAGGGCGTCAACGGCGGCGGCTGGGCCCACTACGTCGGCCAGGAGAAGGTGCGGCCGCTCAGCGGCTGGTCGACGCTGGCGTTCGCGCTCGACTGGTCGCGACCGCCGCGCCAGCAGGCGACGACGCCGTTCTGGTTCCTGGCGAGCGACCAGTTCCGGTACCAGCGCACCCGGGCCGACTTCTTCGCGACGCCGCTCGGCCCCGGCGCCGTCACGGGGATGCACGTCGCCGACTGCAACGCCCTCGCCGCCCGACTCGGGTGGATGCCGTCGTACCCGACGTTCGACCGAAACCCGCTCGAGCTGACGGGGGAGGCTGCCGCCGCGGGGCTCGAGCCGCCCGCCTACGTCGTCGACCGTCTGCGGGAAGGCGAGCTGCGCTTTGCGGCCGAGGATCCGGACGCGCCCGAGAACTTCCCGCGCGTGCTGACGCTCTGGCGCGCGAACCTCCTCGGCTCCTCGAGCAAGGGCCACGAGTACTTCCTCCGCCACGTGCTCGGCGTCGAGGACGCGGCGGTGCGGAACGCAGAGTCGGCGCAGGACGAGCGCCCCAACGAGGTCGTCTGGCGCGACGACGCGCCGACCGGGAAGTTCGACCTGTTCACGACCATCGACTTCCGCATGAACGGCTCGGCCCTCTACTCGGACGTCGTGCTCCCCGCCGCGACCTGGTACGAGAAGCACGACCTCTCCTCGACCGACCTGCATCCGTTCGTCCACTCGTTCAACCAGGCGGTGCCTCCGCCCTGGGAGGCGCGCACGGACTTCGACATCTTCGCCCGTGTCGCCGAGCGCTTCTCCGAGCTCGCCGCGACGCACCTCGGGACGCGGACCGATCTCGTCGCCGCGCCGCTCCTGCACGACACGCCGGAAGAGCTTGCCCAGCCGCTCGGGGAGGTGCGCGACTGGAAGCGTGGCGAGTGCGAACCGGTCCCCGGCAAGACGATGCCGAAGCTCGTCGCGGTGGAGCGGGACTACACCGCGGTCTTCCGTAAGTGGCGCTCTCTCGGCCCCCTCGCCGAGGAGCTGGGCTCGAACGCGAAGGGCATCGCGCTCCGCCCGACCGTCGAGATCGACGAGCTCCGCGCCGCGAACGGCGAGCTCGACGGCCGTCCGAGCCTCGCGCGCGACGTGCACTGGTGCGAGGCGATCCTCGCTCTCTCGGGCGTCTCCAACGGCCGGCTCGCCGTGCACGGATTCACCGAGCTCGAGACGCGGACGGGGACGCGGCTCGCCGACATCGCGGAGGAGCACGCCGACGTCCGGATCACGTTCGGTGACACGCAGGTGCAGCCGCGCAAGGTGATCGCCTCGCCCGAGTGGTCCGGGATGGAGTCGCGGGACCGACGCTACTCGCCGTTCACGATCAACCTCGAGCGCGACATTCCGTTCCGCACGCTCACCGGCCGCCAGGCCCTGTATCTCGAGCACGCATGGATGCTCGACTACGGCGAGGGGCTCCCCACGTACCGCCCACCGCTCAACGTGCTGGGCGTGGTCGGGGCGCAGGTCTCGGGCGAGGCGGGTCGCAAGGAGCTCCACGTGCGCTGGCTCAGCCCGCACAGCAAGTGGTCGATCCACTCGGAGTTCCAGGACAACCTCCACATGCTCACACTCTTCCGCGGCGGCCCGACCGTCTGGCTGTCCGACGTCGATGCGAAGGAGCTCGAGATCGCCGACAACGACTGGGTCGAGGTCTTCAACCGGAACGGTGTGATGGTGGCGCGCGCAGTCGTCTCCCATCGGATCCCGCCGGGCGTCGGGCTCTCGTATCACTCGCAGGACCGCCACGTGAACGTGCCGCTCAGCGAGGTCTCCGGCACCCGCGGCGGGACGGACAACTCGGTCACGCGGATCTCGCTCAAGCCGACGCACCTGATCGGCGCGTACGCGCAGCTCTCGTTCGGCTTCAACTACTACGGCCCGACGAGCTCCCAGCGCGACGAGATGGTCGCCGTCCGCAAGCTCGAAGGAGAGGTGACGTACTGATGCAGGTGCGCGCGCAGGTCGCGATGGTGATGAACCTCGACAAGTGCATCGGCTGCCATACCTGTTCGGTCACGTGCAAGAACGTGTGGACGAACCGCCGAGGCACCGAGTACGTCTGGTTCAACGACGTCGAGACGAAGCCCGGTGTCGGCTACCCGAAGCGCTGGGAGGACCAGGAGCAGTGGAAGGGCGGCTGGGAGCTCAAGGGCGGCAAGCTCCGGCTGAAGGCGGGCGGCCGCCTGCGCAAGCTCGCGACGCTGTTCTTCAACCCCGAGCTGCCGACGCTCGACGACTACTACGAGCCGTGGACCTACGATTACGAGACGCTCACGACCGCCGGCCCGTCGAAGCACCAGCCGGTCGCCCGGCCGGAGTCCCAGGTGACGGGACGGCCGCTCGACCTCGAGTGGGGGCCGAACTGGGAGGACGACCTCGCGGGCGCGCCCGAGCGCGC
>DASSVY010000340.1:0-4705 GCA_035705535.1 Gaiella sp.
GCAGGCTCGAGGAGGGACGTGAACAGGAGCCCGATCGTCGGCACCAGCCACAGGAGGCCGATGAAGACGAGGAAGAGGTACACGGGCGTCTTCCCGAGGATCCGCAGGATCCTCGTCGACGCAGGCTCGGAGAGCTCGGGCACCTGCCGCTCCACGGTTGCGCTCGCTGTGGCCACCTACGCCTCCCTCCGGAACCGGCGGATGTTGAGCGCCAGGATCGGGATGACGAGCAGGAACAGGAACACCGCGATCGCCGCGCCCAGCCCGAGGTCGTTGGCGCCGCCGAACGACGTGCGCCACATCGCGAGGGCGATCACGTTCGCGTCGTCCTGCGACGAGCCGGGAGCGATCGAGATCACGATGTCGAAAACCTTCAGGACGTAGATCAGCATCGTGATGAAGACGACGCTGAGCACCGGCGCGAGCAGGGGGATCGTGACCCTTCGGAACACCGCCCACTCGGACGCGCCGTCGGTGCGCGCGGCCTCGAGCAGGTCGCGCGGGATCGCGGCGAGACCGGCCGCGATGACGACCATCGCGAAACCGGCCCACACCCAGATGTAGGCCATCATGATCGCCGGCGTGATCAGGCTCTCGCCGAGCCAGGCGACGCCCGCGTAGGGCTGGACGAAGGTCTTCGACGCGATCGCGGCGCGGTATGTGCCCTGGGAGACGTCCTCGAACGAGAACGTCCCGTCGGGCTCCGTGGTCGCGCGCTCGAGGGCACGGCCGCTGTCGTCGCGGAGCTCCACGGTCACGTTCGGTATCCCGAGCTCACCCTGCTCGATCTTCCCCGGTGTCCCGCCGCCCGGCTTGAAGTCCCGCCAGACGACGCCGGTGATCCCGCCGGAGAGGGCCTCCGGCACAACCGCCTGCGTCGCGTCGCTCGGCATGTCCTCCTCGCGGATCCCGGTGAGGCCAAGCTGGGCGACGCTCCCGGGCCGGAGCGGCGTGTTCAGCACCATGCCGTTGTCCGGCCCGCCCGTCAGCGCATCGGTCGACGGCGTCGCCGACGGGAGCGCGCCGGTGGGCGAGACGGCGTCCTTCACCACCGCGAGCGCCGCGTTGATCGTCCCCTGCTGCGGGTCCTGGTCGTACATCAGCCGCCAGATCACGCCCGCGGCGAAGAGCGAGATCGCCATCGGCATGAAGACGGCGACCTTGAACGCGACGGAGAACCGGATGCGCTCGAGCAGCACCGCGAACACGAGGCCGATCGCCGTCACGAACGCCGGCACGACGAGCAGCCACAGGAGGTTGTTCTCGATCGCCTTCCGGAGCGTCTCGTCGGAGAACAGGGTGCGGTAGTTGTCGAGCCCGATGAAGCTGTTGCCGCTCTTGTCGTAGAAGCTCCGCCGGATCGTGCTCAGCGTCGGGTAGACGACCCACACGGAGAGCAGCACGAGCGCGGGCGCGAGGAACACCGCCGCGACGCCGTACCGCGACCAGAGCTCCGCTCCCCGCTTCGGTGGAAGCCCCGCTGCCGGGGCTTCCACCGTCGTCGACGTGTCCGTCATGACGTGCGCCGAGGACCTAGCTTCCGTAGGCCTTCTTCGCCGCCGCCTCCATCTGCTGCGTGATGCTGTCGATGTCGTTCGGGTTCTTCACGAAGTCCGAGAAGAGCTTGAAGAGGCCCTGTCCCGGGGTGCCGCCGAACTCGGCTGGCTGGAGGTCGGAGAGATCGAAGCGGAAGGTGTCCGCATCCGCGAGCGCGCTCGCGGTGGCCTTCGTGATCTCGTCCGGATAGACGCTCGTGTCGAGGTTCTTGTTCGGCGACGAGAACCCGCCGCGCTTCGCCCAGATCTCGGCCGCCTCGGGCGTCGTCAGGTACTCGAGGAACGCATCCGCGGCGGGGCTCTTCTTGAACTCGACGAAGAGGTCGCCGCCGCCGACGACCGACGGGGGCGAGTCGTCGATCGACGGGAACGTGAACACGTTGTAGCCGTCGACAGGCTCGAGCGTCGTCTTCGTCACGCCCGGTGCGAAGTCGCCGATCACGACCATCGCGCCCTTCGGGTTGTCGGAGAACACGTTCGCGACCGAGGTCGGCATGTCGGTCTGCAAGGCCCCCGACGTGCCGCCGACCATGTCGTCCGAGGTGCCGACGACGTCCTTCATCTTCGTCAGCGCGTCCTTGACGGACTGGTCGGTCCACGGGATCTCGTGCTTCGCGAGCTTGTCGTACATCTCGGGCCCCGCGGTCCGGATGTAGACGTTCTCGAAGAGGTCGGTGATGGGCCACCCGACGTCGACGCCCACCGAGTACGGCGTGATCCCTGCGGCCTTCAGCGTCGACGCGTCCTGCTTGAGGTCGTCCCACGTCTTCGGCGGGTCGACGCCGGCCTCGTCGAAGGACGAGACGTTGTACCAGATGGTCGACTTGTTGGCGCCCTTGAACATCAGGGCGTACTGCTTTCCGTCCACGGTGCCGACGTCGGCCACGGCCTGGCCGAAGTTCTCGACGATCTTGTCGTGGAGCTGGTCGATCGGCTGGATCGCTCCCTGCTTCGCGAAGCCCTGGACGAGGCCGGGCTGGCCGAGCGCGGCGAGGTCCGGCGGGTTCCCGCCCTTGACCGCGGTTGAGAGGAGCGGGGCGAGGTTGTCGCCGCCGGACGTGTACTTCACGGTCACGTTCGGGTACTTCTCGGTGAAGCCGTCGATGACGGCCTGGAACGAGTCCTGCTCGTCGCCGCCCCAGATCGCCATCACCGAGAGGTTCCCGGTGACGTCCGTGCTGCCCTCGGTCCCACCGCCGCCGTTGTCGCCGCCGCAGCCTGCGGCGACGATCGCGAGCGCGCCGACGACAAGCGCCGACACGAGCCATCGTCGTCTCATGCGTGAGCTCCTTTCATTGACGTGGAGGAGCCCTCGGCCCCTCCGCTCTCCCCGTAGATGCCCAGGCTGGTCTCGATGTCGAAGAGGTGGATGCTGCGTGTGTCGACGGCGACGTCGATGGTGTCGCCGGTGCGTGCACGGGAGCGGGGACCGAAGCGTCCGACCATCGTGCTCTTCCGCTGCTCCGCGTCCTCCGACGACCTGACCGCCGCCTCCTGGCCGACGTCGCGCGCGAGCTCGCGGACGTCCTCCGTCAGCGCCGGCGGGACGTCGACGTCGAAGTGCGCGACGATCTCAGAGCCGAGCGGCTCCCGGAGGACGACGACGCCGTGGAGCTTGCGGTCGGGGGGCGTGTCGGGCTCCAGGGCCGCGTCCTCGAGGCTCTCGGGGCGGATGCCGAGCACCACGGGGCGATCGACGTACCGCTCAAGCGCGGGACGCGATGCGACGACCGACTCGTCGAGCGCGAGCGCCGCCTCGCCGACCCGCGCGAAGAACGTCCCGTTTTGCCGCTCGATGCTCGACTCGACGAGGTTCATCGCGGGTGAGCCGATGAAGCCACCGACGAAGAGGTTCACGGGCCGGTCGTACAGCTCCTGTGGCGGCGCAACCTGCTGCAACTCGCCTTTCCGCATCACCGCGACGCGATGGCCCATGGTCATCGCCTCGACCTGGTCGTGCGTCACGTACAGGGTCGTGACCCCGAGGTCGTGCTGCAGGCTCGCGATCTCCGCCCGCATGTGGACACGGAGCTTCGCGTCGAGGTTCGAGAGCGGCTCGTCCATCAGGTACGCAGCAGGCTGCCGCACGATCGCCCGTCCCATCGCGACGCGCTGGCGCTGGCCGCCCGAGAGTGCCCGCGGCTTGCGGTCGAGGAACTCCTCGAGCCCGAGGACCCGTGCCGCGTCGCGCACGCGCTTGTCGATCTCGTCCTTGGGCGCCTTTCGCAGCTTGAGACCGAACGCGATGTTCTCGTAGACGCTCAGGTGCGGATAGAGCGCGTAGCTCTGGAAAACCATCGCGATGTCGCGATCGCGCGCGGGCACGTGGTTCACCACCCGGTCACCGATCCGCAGCACGCCCTCGCTGATCTCCTCGAGCCCGGCGACCATGCGGAGCGCAGTGGTCTTCCCGCATCCCGAGGGGCCGACCAGCACCATGAACTCGCCGTCCTCGATCCCGAGATCCATCCCCGAGACCGCACGCGTCCCGTCGGGGTAGATCTTGCCGACGCTGTCGAACGTCACCTCGGCCATGACGGCTGCCGTTCGACCCTACAAGAGTTCGTCATGCGATGCGGCTCCCGCCGTGCCGCGGCGAAGTGCCGTCGTCCCACGTGAAGACACGAGTGCTCCCGTCCGATCACGACGGGCGCCAGGAGGAGGAAGACGCCCATCGTGATCGGCACGCCCGCTGCTGGCCAGCACCTCTCGCTAGGCCGGCAGGTGGGTGCGCAGCAACTGGTCGATCTCCTGTCCGGTCGACCTGCCCTCGAGCCGTGCGACGACCCGCCGGCCGACGATGAGCACGAGCGAGGGGAACTCCCGGATCCCGAAGCGCCGCACGACGTCGAGCTGGCGGTCGCCGTCGACCTCGACGACGCGAAGCCTCGCCTTCTGGCTCACCTTCACCCAGGCAACGAGGCTCTCCATCCGCCGCGACGGGCCCGAACGTCGCTGGCCCACGAAAAGGAGGACCGGCAGGTCGCTCTGGGTCCTCGTGGCGACACCGGTCGTCATGGGCCCGTCGTGCCCTCTCCCGCGCCATTCGAAACCGGCCCCCCGGAGGTCGCCGCGCGAAGCCCGCGGGCGAGGGCCTGCTCGCGGGTCTCGTCGAGTGGGAATACCCGGTCGAGTGCCGTGATCTCGAA
>DASSVY010000341.1:0-3146 GCA_035705535.1 Gaiella sp.
CCGCATGTTCTCGCAGGTCTACGAGCCGAAGGGGTACCGCTTCACCTACGCGACGCCGGAGCAGCTCTCCGCCGAGCCGGAGCGGTTCGTGGCCGACGCGCGGCTGGTCTGGGTCGAGACCCCGACCAATCCGCTGCTCAACATCGTCGACGTCGAGGCGGTGGCCGCCGAGGCGAAGGCCGCGGGTGCGCTGCTCGTCGTCGACAGCACCTTCGCGACACCCTTCCTCCAGAACCCGCTCGACCTCGGCGCCGACATCGTCCTCCACTCGACGACGAAGTACCTCGGTGGCCACTCGGACGTGATCGGCGGGTTCGCCGCTACGAACGACCCGACGATCGCGGAGCGCCTGCGCTTCCTGCAGAAGTCTCTCGGCGCGGTTCCCGGCCCGTTCGACTCGTGGCTCGTGCTACGCGGGCTCAAGACCCTCGCCCTCCGGATGGAACGGCACTGCGCCAACGCACGGGCCGTGGTGGAGTTCCTCGCGGGGCATCCGCGCGTGACGACGGTGCTCTGGCCCGGCCTTCCGGAGCATCCCGGCCACGAGATCGCGGCCCGTCAGATGCGCGACTTCGGCGGGATGGTCTCGTTCCTCGTCGAGACGGAGGACGAGGCGGTCGAGCTCGTCTCGCACACGGCCGTGTGGACGCTGGCCGAGAGCCTCGGCGGCGTCGAGAGCCTCATCGAGCACCCCGCGCGGATGACGCACGCGTCCACGGCGTCCGGACCCTTCGCCGCGCCGCCGAACCTCGTGCGGCTCTCGGTCGGGATCGAGGCGGCCGGCGACCTCGTCGCCGACCTCGATCGCGCGCTCGCCGCGACACCGGCTCGCGCCTGACGTCCGGGTCTCCGACGCCGGGGAGAGTGGCGCCGGAGACCCGGTTCGCGCCTACGGGCTCGTGATGAGCCGGAAGGCGGTTCCGGTCGGGTCCTCGACCCGAGCGAGCCGCCCGTACGGCGTGTCCTGCGCGGGCTCGACGATCCGTCCGCCGAGCTCCGTCACCTGCGCGAGCGACGCGTCGATGTCCGCGACCTCGAAATAGACGTTCCAACCGGAGGGCTCGTCCGGGTCGTGCATGATCCCGGCGAGGGCATCCTCGTCCTTCCCGAGCGTCGTGTAGCGAAACTCGTCCGTGTCGCTCATGACGTGCGCGTCCCAGCCGAACACGTCGTCGTAGAAGGACACCGCGTCGTCGTACGCGCCCGTGTGGAGCTCGAACCAGGACGGCGTCCCGGGCTCGCGGGTGACCTCGAAGCCCTTGACCTCGTTCGGCTGCCAGGCGCCGATCACGGAGCCCCCCGGGTCCTTGATCAGCGCGAAGCTGCCGTTCTCGGCGACCTCCATCGGGGCCATCTCGACGGCTCCGCCGTGGCTCCCCGCAGCGTCGGCGACGCCCTGGATGTCGTCGGTCATCAGATGGACGCCCCACGCGTCCGGATACCCCGTCGACCCGTCGTTCGCCATGCAACCGGCGACGTGCTTCCCGTCCTTCGTGAACGTGAAGTAGCCCCCGAACCGCTCGTCCGCCGGCTCGGCCTTCCAGCCGAGGAGCCGGCCGTAGAACTCGGTCGCCTTGTCGGTGTCCGAGCTGTACAGGTCGATCCAGCACGGAGCACCGATGACGAGAGTTGGTGCGGGCATGTCTGCCTCCCTTGTCGGGTGTGTCGGAGCAATGACCGCCTCGCCGCGCGAAAGTCATCGCTCCGCCCAATCGACGGTAGAGCGCCGGACCGTCCGCGGGGGTACGGCTAACCCGAGATAGCGTCTCGGCGTGAGCACGCCGCCGCTCGACCTTCTCCACCTCGGCGACGCCCGCCGGATCGGCGTGTACCTCGTCGAGACCGACGACGGGCTCGCGCTGTTCGATTGCGGCCCCACGACGTGCATACCCGCGCTCCGCGACGGCCTCGGAACGCGCGGGGTCGAGCTCGGCGACATCCGGCATCTGCTGCTCTCGCACATCCACCTGGACCACGCAGGCGCCGCAGGGGCACTCGTGCGCGAGTACCCCGGGCTGACGGTGCACGTGTCCGAAGTCGGTCTCCCGCACCTCGTCGACCCGGAGCGCCTCGAGACGAGCGCACGCCGGCTCTACGGAGACGCGTTCGACGAGCTCTGGGGCGAGCTCGTGCCCGTCCCGGCCGCCAACGTCCGTCCCGTCGGCGACTCCGTCGTGGGGCTCGCGTGCTTCCCGACCACCGGGCACGCACGTCATCACGTGTCCTATCTCGACGACGACGGGACGCTCTATGCCGGGGACGCCGCCGGCGTGCGGATCGAACCCGGCAGCTTCGTCTACGCCCCCACGCCGCCGCCCGAGGTCGACCTCGAGGCGTGGGGGCGGACGCTCGACGAGCTCGAGCGGCGCGAGCCGCGCCGGCTGGCCCTGATCCACTTCGGTGTCTTCGACGACGTCGAGCGCCACATCGCCGCTCTCCGCGAGACGATGCACGAGTGGGGCGAGCGGGTGGCCCACGGGATGGACGAGCCGACGTTCGTCGCGGCGGCGCGAGCGGACGTCTCGGCGGCCGAGCCCGGCGAGGTCGAGGCCTACGACCGCGCGGCGCCGTACTGGCATTGCTACCTCGGGCTCGAGCGGTACTGGCGCAAGCGGGCCGACAGCACGGCCAGCTGACGTCAGCCCTCGACGGCGAACGCGCGGAGCGAGTCGAGAGACGAGAACTCGAGCGCGAGCGCATGCGTCGCCTCGAGGACGACCGGCGGCGCGACGCCCGCCTCGAGCGCCTGCTGCCACCGGTCGGCGCAGAGGCACCATCGGTCGCCGTCGCGCAACCCGGGAAAGCCCCATTCGGGACGCGGGGTCGAGAGGTCGTTCCCGGCCGAGCGGCTGTACTCGAGGAACTCGTCGGTCATCACCGCGCAGACCGCATGCACGCCGAGGTCCTGGCCGCCCGTCCGGCAGCTGCCGTCCCGCCAGAAGCCGGTCACGGGGTCGAGACCGCACGGCTCGAGCGGCCCGCCGAGCACGTTGAGCCCCTCGTTCACGCGCTGATCATGCCCAACCGGTGACGAGCCAGCGCCGCCGAGTGAAGCGCGCGCCCATCGTCGCGGCCCGGACGAGGATCAGCGCCGCGAGCGCCGCCCAGACGCCGCGAACGCCCCAGTCCTCGGCGACGGCGAGCCC
>DASSVY010000342.1:0-8140 GCA_035705535.1 Gaiella sp.
TCTGCCTCGATCTCCTGCGTGACCTTCTCGGTATCGAGCTCGTAGAGCGGGTCGCCTTTCGCGACCGCGTCGCCCTCCTTCTTGAGCCACCGGACGACGACGCCGGACTCCATGCCCTGACCGAGCCGGGGGAGCTTGACCTCGGTGCTCATCGCCTCCTCGCCGGGCGAGGCGCCCGATCCTCCGGCTCTGAGGCTGGCCGCGTCACAGGCGTCATTATGCTGACCGCCGTGAAACTGGTTGACCAGTGGGCGACGGTCGAGCGTCGTCTGCCCAGCGATTGGGAGTCGGTCGAGCTCAGGCTCCGCACCGAGCAGCCGGACGAGCGCTCGGAGGCAGCGAGGATCCTCGGCCCGATGAACGTCGGCTTGGTCGGCGAGGAGCTCGCGTTGTCCGTCCGGAGAGCCGGCGGCGCAGCAGGCCCGCAGGCGGCCCGCCGCCTCTTCGCGCGCCTGGACGAAGCTCGCATCTGGAGCATCCTCCAGCAGCGCGACGTCGACGAGGCGCCCCCGGAGCTCGACGAGGCGAGCGCGGCGACCACGGTGTCGTCGTCGGTCGCCGCATCCTGGGACGCCGCCCTTGCAGCGCTCCCGTCCGGGTGGAGCGACCTCCTCTGCCTGCTCCAGCTCGACTCGAGCGCCCTCCTGGATCGTGCGGCCCTGCTGTGTGCCCCGATCAAC
Source organism: Gaiella sp. (assembly GCA_035705535.1). Taxonomy (GTDB): domain Bacteria; phylum Actinomycetota; class Thermoleophilia; order Gaiellales; family Gaiellaceae; genus Gaiella. The sequence goes on from DASSVY010000342.1 coordinate 681, forward strand.
CCCAGTCGGGACCATTCGCCGGCAGGGTTCACGTTCCGCTGCGCCAGCACGACCGGCTACGGCGTCTCGCCGGGGATGGCCCGACGGTGCTTCGAGCAGCTCGACGAGGAGCGCATCGGCGGGACGGTCTCGGTTCTTCGCTCCCTGTCGAACACGGACAACGTCGCCACCCAGGGCGCAGTCTGGTACGTGGGCGGCAAGGTCGTCTAGGTCCCGCGCAGCACGGCCCCGAAGCGCTCGCCGAGCGCGCCCACGATCCGCCCCCGGAGGGCCGCGGTCTCGTCGTCCGTGAGCGTGCGATCGGACGCCTGGAAGGAGAGATGGAGCGCGACCGACTTCCGCCCTTCCCCCACCTGCGCGCCGCGGTAGACGTCGAAGACGCGGGCCTCGCGCAGCTCGTCGCCGCCGGCGTCGTGTGCGGCCGCGAGGATCGCTCCCGCCTCGACGTCCTCCGGAACGAGGATCGCGATGTCCTGCCGGGCGGCGGGGTACGTGATCACGTCGTCGTAGAGGATTCTCTCCGGGAGCGGCGCCATGAGCCGGACGACGTCCAGCTCGAAGACGCCCCAGCTGCCCTCGAGCAGCGTCGGATGGAGCTCCCCGAGCCAGCCTGCGTCCGTCACGGCCGCCTTGCCCGGATGGAGGTGCGGCGCCGTCGTCCGCTCGACGTCTAGCGGGAGGTGGAACGCCTCGTGGATCGCCTCCACCGCGGCACGGGCTACGGCGAACCCGCCCTCCGCGATGCCGCCGAGGTGCCAGCGCTCGTCCGGCAGCGACTCGCCGCTCGGGTGGTAGACACGGGCGAGCTCGAACAGCCGGATCGACTCGTTGCCCGCGTCGAGGTTGACGCGGGCGGCGTCGACGAGCCCCTGGAGGAGCGTCGTGCGCAGCACGGCCTGGTCGCCGCTCATCGGGTCCGGGAGCCGCAGCGCGTCGGGATCCGGGTCGGTGGCCGTGAGGCTCCAGGTGTACGCCTCGGAGTAGCCCGCGCCGACGAGGATGTCCTCGAGCGCGCGGCGGAACCGCTGCTCGACGCTCAGGTGCCCCGCGACCGAGCGACGGAGCGGCATCGTGTGCGGCACCCGGTCGAGCACGACGCGGGCGACTTCCTCGATCACGTCGACCTCGCGCGTCACATCCCGCGCCCGCCACGTGGGAACGGTGACGGCCCAGGCACGGTCCACCTCGAAGCCGAGCCGCTCGAGGATCGAGCGCTGCTCGTCCCTGGCGACCTCGAGCCCGATCAGCCGGCTCGCGCGCTCCGTGCGAAGGGTCACGCGCGGCCGCTCCGGGAGCCCGTCGTTGACGTCCACCGCGCCGACCGGCTCGGCCCCGGCGAGGTCGACGAGGAGCCGGCTGGCCAGCACGGCCGCCGGCTCCGCCGCGTAGGGATCGACGCCTTTCTCCCACCTGTTCGAGCCCTCGGTGCGAAGCGCGAGGCGCTCGGAGGTGCGGAGGACGCCGATCGGCTCGAAGTTCGCCGCCTCGAGGAGCACCTCCGTCGTCGTCTCGGAGACCTCCGAGTCGAGGCCGCCCATGATCGCGGCGAGGGCGACAGGATGCTCTCCGTCGGTGATCAGGAGGTCGCTCGGCCGGAGCTCCCGCAGGGTGCCGTCGAGCGTCCGCAGCGTCTCGCCCTCGTGCGCGCGCCGCACGAGGATCCGCCCGCCCGCCAGCAGGGCACGGTCGAAGGCGTGGAGCGGGCTGCCCCACACGTGCATGACGTAGTTCGTCACGTCGACGACGTTCGAGATCGACCGCATCCCGGCGAGGTGGAGCCGCGTACGCAGCCACTGGGGCGAAGGCCCGACCCGGATGCTCCGGAACGCGCGCCCGATGTAGCGCGGGCAGCCTGCGAAGTCGTCGACCCCGATGTCGAGCGGCTCCGCCGCGACGAGCGGCGGGTCCTCCGGGTCGGGCGGCCGGAGCTCGCCGTCGCAGAGCGCTGCGACCTCGCGCGCGATCCCGACCATGGAGAGCAGGTCGGGCCGGTTCATCGTCGGGGTCACGTCGAGCACCCGGTCGGTGAGCGGGAGGACGGCCGCGAGTGGTGTGCCGGGCTCGATGCCGTCGGGCAGCAGCATGATCCCCGCGTGGTCGGCGCCGAGGCCGATCTCGTCCTCGGCGAGGATCATCCCGCGCGACACCTCGCCGCGGAGCGGACGTTCCTCGAGCGGCCCGGGGAAACCCGGCAGCAGGGCCCCGGGCAGGCCGACCGCGACGGTCGCGCCGGCGCCGAAGTTCCATGCGCCGCAGACGATCTGCTGCGGGTCCGGGTTGCCGACGTCGACCTGGCAGAGCTGGAGCCGGTCGGCGTTCGGGTGCGGATCGGCGGAGATCACGCGGCCGACGACGAATCGCCCGAGGTTTCCGCCCTCGTCCGTGACGCCGACGCCGACGAGTCGGTCGACCTCCAGGGACGAGACCGTCAGCCGCCGCGCGATCTCGGCATCGGTTGCGCCGGTCTCGACGTACTCACGGAGCCACGACACCGGAACGCGCATCAGAACTGCCCCGAAAAGCGGAGGTCGTCGCGCCAGAGCTCGCGCAGGTCCGGGAACTCGTGGCGCAGCATCGCAATCCGCTCGAGCCCCCAGCCGAATGCGAAACCGGTGTAGCGCTCGGCGTCGTAGCCGACGAACTCGAAGAGCGCCGGGTCGACCATCCCCGCGCCGCCGACCTCGATCCAGCCCGAGTGCCGGCACACCGGACACCCGGCGCCGTCGCAGACGTGGCACGAGACGTATGCCTCGATCGACGGCTCCGTGAACGGGAAGTAGTGGGTGCGGAACTCGGTGCGCCGATCCTGTCCGAACAGCGCCTTGAGGAGGAAGTCGAGCGTCCCCGTGAGGTCGGCGAGCGTGATCCCCTCGTCGACCGCGAGCCCCTCGACCTGGTGGAAGATCGGCGTGTGCGTCGCGTCGGGTGTGTCGCGCCGGTACACGCGCCCGAGCGAGACGATGTAGACGGGCGGCTGCTGCGCCTCCATCGTGCGGACCTGAGACGGTGACGTCTCCGTCCGGAGGACGGTCTCCTCGTCCAGGAAGAGCGTCGAGAGCGGCGACCGCGCAGGATGGCCGGCAGGGAAGTTGAGCCCGTCGAAGTTGTAGTGCGTCGACTCCACCTCGCGACCGTCGACGACGCGGTAGCCGAGCCCGAGGAAGACGTCCTCGACCTCGCGACGGATCTGGGTGATCAGATGGAGGCGCCCGCGTGGGTGGCCCCCCACCGGGAGCGTCACGTCGACGCGCTCCTCGGCCAGGCGCCGGTCCAGCTCCACGCGCTCGAGCTCGGCCGCGCGCTCTGCGACCGCGGTCTCGATGCGCCGTTTCGCGGTGTTCAGCGAGCGTCCGGTCTCGGCATCCCGAACCTCCCGCAGCGCGAGCGGAAGCGCGCTCTTTCGCCCCAGGTACTCGACGCGAACCGCGTCGATCTCGTCAGTCGAGGCAGCCGCGGCGACCGCCGCGAGGGCAGCCTGCTCGAGCGCCTCGACGTCCATGGGACGTTCGAGGCTAGCAAGTGACAAGTCGGGACAAGATGGTTGAATCGGGCCGTGCATGCCGGCGCGCTCTACGACTCGATCGCCGGGATCTACGATCCCTGGTCGGTCTCGGTGCGCGAGGACGTCGGCTTCTACGTCGACGAGGCGCTCGCCTCGGGCGGGCCGGTCGTCGAGCTCGCGGTCGGTACGGGTCGCATCGCGGTGCCGACGGCGAAGGCGGGCGTCCGAGTGATCGGCGTCGACGAGTCGCCCGGCATGCTGGCCGTCGCCCGCGAGTACGCCGAGCGGGAGGGCGTCGCCGAACGGATTGACTTCCGCGTCGGCGACCTTCGCGAGCCGCCGGTCTCGGAACGCGTCCCTCTGGTCACGATTCCGTTCCGTTCGCTGCTGCACATGCCCAGCGACGCAGAGAAGACACGCGCGCTCACGGCTGCGCGGGCGCTGCTCGAGCCCGACGGGCTGCTCGTCTTCGACGTCTTCGCCCCGAGTCGCGAGGACATCGAGGAGACCGACGGCCTCTGGATCGAGCGTGAGCCCGGGATCTTCGAGCGCGCCGACTGGGACCTGCACGGCCGGTCGCTCGTCCTCACCGTCCGGAGCGGCGACCGAGCGACGGCGACGATGGAGCTCCACTGGCTCTCGGCGCCGGAGTGGAATGCGGTGATCGAGAACGCGGGTCTCGAGGCGGAGGCCCTCTACGGCTGGTTCGACGGCCGTCCGTTCGAGGGCGGCGAGGACCAGATCTGGGTCTGCAGCCCGACGCGACCGGCGGGCTAGAGCCGCTCGACGGCGTCACCGACGCGCACGAGCCCCGGCTCGAGCACCTCCGCGTACACGCCCATGCACGGCTCCCCCTCGATCGGGCCGCGCTTCTCGATGAGCTCGCGGAGGACGTCGCGGTCGCGCACGCCCGTGTCGGGATTCGCCGTCGGCACCGCGCACCGCGGCGTCGGGTCGCCGACGAGAAGCGTTGCCTCGCCCACCCGGAGGCGGCGGTTGCGCCACTCGTCCTCGGCGTGCGCCGGGATGCCGTCGAGCTCGAACAGCATCCGAAAGCGGCGGCCGTCCCCGTCGATCGTGTCGAGCGAGGCGCGCGAGACGAGCGACGCCGGACGGTCGTCGGTCGCCCAGCCGCCATCGTCGCGCTCCACGAGGGTCAGCGAGCGCCCGACGAGATCGGACAGCGCATCCGCCCACGGTCCCTCCACGAGCCGGGCGTGGAGCGGTCTGCGGTAGACCTCGACGACCGTCGGCTCGCCGCTTCCCACCTCTCCCTCGACGAGCTTCCCGTCGGGAAGCGTGAGCTGCAGGTGCCGCGCGTCCGGGTCCCACGACGCGCTCGTCCGGACGAGCGCGAGGTCGCGCTTACCGTTGTAGAGACGCCGCTCGGCGTCCACGAGGAGAAACCGGCGATCCTCCCGGGCACCGTCCCTCACGAGCTCGATCTCGTCGGGATGGTCGAGCCTGAGGCTCTTGACCGGCGTCACGTTGATGCGTGCCACGCGTGCGTCGGCCATCCGCGGGCGATCCTATCCGTGTCATTGGACGGTCGTTCGCGAGGCCGCTAGGGTGGCCGCGACGTGGTCGCCGTGATCGTGATCGTCGTGCTGGTCGTGCTGGTGCTGCTGGCGCTCGTCGTCCTCTACAACCGTTTCGTCCGGCTGCGGAACCGCGTCCAGAACGCCTGGGCGCAGATCGAGGTCCAGCTCAAGCGGCGGCACGACCTCATCCCGAACCTCGTCGAGACGGTCAAGGGCTATGCGGCGCACGAGCGCGGCACGTTCGAGGCGGTCACCCAGGCGCGCGCCGCGGCGCAGGGCGCCCGCACGCCTGCCGAAGCGGGGCAGGCCGAGGGGATCCTGAGTCAGGCGCTCGGGCGGCTGTTCGCGGTCGCCGAGGCGTACCCGGAGCTCCAGGCCGACGAGAACTTCCGCCAGCTGCAGAGCGAGCTCGCCGAGACGGAGAACCGGATCGCGGTCTCCCGGCAGGTCTACAACGACACCGTGCTGACCTACAACAACGCGATCCAGACCTTCCCCGGCGTCGCGATTGCCGGCCCGTTCGGGTTCACGGCGCGCGAGTTCTTCGAGACGGACGAGGTGGAGCGGGACGCTCCGCGCGTCGACTTCACCCCACCGGCCGGCGCGACGCCGCCGGCCCCTGCACCGTCCGCTCCGCCCGCCGAGGGCGCGGGCGGCGCATCCGGTGGCACGAGCACGTAGAGGCTCTAGGGCGCTCGCACTCGCGGCCGCTGCGGTCGTCGCGCTCACCCTCGCCGGGGTCGCGCACGCCCAGAGCTACGAGCTCGTCTCGACAGACGTCCAGGCGACGGTGCGCAAGGACGGCGCGGTCGCGGTCGACGAGGCGATCACGGTCGCCTTCTCGGGCTCGTTCACGTACGGGTTCCGCGAGGTCCCCTACCGCTCCGGCGAGCGGATCGACGAGATCGGCGTCTCCGAGAACGGCACGGCCTTCCGCCCCGGCGCGTCGACGGAGCTCCAGCCCGGAGGGCCCCCGGGAACGTTCGGCGTCAGGGACCTCGGCGGCCGGATCCGCATCGTCTGGCGCTTCCAGAGCGACGGCGTCCAGCAGCACACCTTTCGCGTCCACTACCGCATCAGCGGCCTGGCGGTCGCGTACGACGACGTCGTCGACGTCGACCTGAAGGTCTGGGGCGACGAATGGGAGCAGTCCCTCGGGCGCCTGACGGCGACGGAGACGGCTCCGGGGAAGATTCTCCGTGGCTGGGGGCATCCCGTGTACGTGCGCGGTGACGTCCAGCTCGCCGGCTCGAAGGCGATCCTCCGTGCGCTCGACGTCCCCGCGCACCAGTTCGTCGAGCTGCGGACGCTGATCGCCCGCGGGGCGTTCACCTCGACGGCCGGGATGAGGGTCCGGTCCGGCGACGGTCTCGACAAGGTCGTCGCACAAGAGCAGGCCGACGCGGCGGCCTTCGAGCGCGACCACGCGAAGATCGAGAACGCGAAGCGCCACCCGTGGCGCTACATCCTCTACGTGCTGCTGCTCGGCACGCTGCCGAGCCTCGCCGTGGTCGCCGCCGTGTTCATGGTCTACGGCCGGGAGCGGCGGACCTCCTACGACCGCGAGTACGAACAGGAGCCGCCGACCGACACCGCACCGGCGCTCGTTCCGACGCTGCTCCGCCAGGGCGGCGAGGCGGGCTCGTACGAGTTCACGGCGACCCTGTTCGACCTGATCCGCCGGGGCGTCTACACGGCGAAGCCGGTCACGACCGAGCGCGCGACCTGGGGCGGGCTCCGCCACGAGCAGGTCGCCGACCTCGAGATCGGCGCGGGCAAACGCGACGAGCTGACGCCCTGGGAGAACGCCGTCGCGCAGGTCGTCGACTCCGTGATCTCCGACGGCCCGGAACGCCTCTCGAAGTTCCGCGGCGCGATCGAGGGCGACCGGGAGTCGATGAGCACGCACTTCACCGCCTTCAAGGCGAACGTCTCGACCGCCGTCGGAAACCGGCGGTGGTTCCTCTCGCTCGGCGCGCTCCCGCTCGGGCTCGCGCTCGCCGTCTTCGTCGTCACGGGCGCACTGCTCTTCTACCTGGCGATCTCGGGCTGGCGCTCGGTCTATCCCCGCTGGAGCGACATCGTGCTGCTCGGGCTCGGCGTCGCTGCGTTCGTGAATGCGGCCCTGATCTTCGGAGCGCTCACGCAACGGCGGCTCTGGCGGCGGCGCTCGCAGGCGGGCGAGGCCGAGGCCGAGCGCTGGGAGGCGTTCCGCCGGTACCTGACGGACTTCCCCCGGCTGCAGGAAGCGCCCCCGGCGACGCTCGCGTTGTGGGAGCGGCTGCTCGTCTACGGGATCGCCTTCGGGATCGCCGAGCGCGTGCTCCAGGCCGCGCACATGTCGATGCCCGAGGCGATGGCGCAGGCGTCGTCGATCTACTGGATCTCGGGCGGCGGGAACCTCGGATCGGGGCCGA
>DASSVY010000343.1:0-3342 GCA_035705535.1 Gaiella sp.
GGGGCTACGCGCCCGCGACGATCGTCAACCACGAGGGCGACAACACGTCGTCCGGCGGAGACGCCGCGAATCTGTGCGGCGTCGAGGCCGGCGGCTGCCAGTCGGCCGACGGTGGCAACGGCGGTCGGGGTGGAAACGCCGACTCCGGTCGGGGCGGGGACACCTCGTCCGACTCGGGCAACGGTGGTAACGGGGGAGCCGGCGGAGCCGGCGGCGCAGCCGGGAACGGCGGAAACGGCGCCGCCTCGGCTGCTGCTGGAACCGGTGGGGCCGGTGGCAACGGGACCGGCGGCAACGGCACCGGCGGAGCCGGTGGCGACTGCATCGGTGGCCTCGGTGGAGGCTCGAACTGCAACGGCGGCAACGGATCGGGTGCCTCCGGCAGCGGAGCTGCCGGCGGGACCGGCTCGGGCGCCGCAGCGGGCGCCCCGGGCGGAGCCGGCGGCGCGGCGGGAGCGGGTGCTCCCGGCGGCAACGGCGGTTCGACCGGCTCGACCAACAACGGTGACGCCGGCAGCTCGCAGGCCAACGCCGGAGACGGCGGAAACGCGGGCGACGGTGGCATGAACGGTCTCGGTCAGACCGCGACCGGTGGTGCCGCAGGGCCGGTGACCGACAACACCACGCAGACCGCAACATCGTCGGCGGACGGCGGGAGCAACACGAACGGGAGCTTCACCGCGACCCAGAACGCCAACCCGACGACGACGACGACGTCGAACACGACCCAGGGCGGGTCGACCGGTCGCGGCGGCGACACGGTGGGCGCGTACAACGAGACCGGCATGGCGAACTCCGGCGGGAACGAGACGACCGCGCAGGGCGGCGACGTCGTCGCCATGGACACGGGCAACGGCAGCGCCGACGGTGGGAAAGGCACCGGCGGCTCGGCCTACGCGAACGGCGGCTTCGCGAAGAGCGGCGACGCGGCCGTCGTGAACGTCGCGTTCGTCAAGCAGGACTCCGAGCAGGAGATGAAGGTCCGGGACAACCAGTCGTGGTCGTCCTGGAGCTTCGCGAAGAAGCACCACTTCGAGCTGTAACGACGCGATGGAGGAAGGGACTGACTGCCCACGATGACCGCGACGCACGAGCACGCCGGCACGACCGGGTCGCCTGACGGCCCGGGGCGCGCCGGCACGCCGAGCGTCCGGGAGGCGTGGGCGGTCGGCCTCTCCGGGCGGCTGCGGCGACCGCCGCTGCCCGGCGTGTGACCGACGTGCCGGCGCGGGCGTCCACGGATGCCCGCGCCGGCTCCCCGGCCCCACGGCAGGATGTCGCTCATGCGCATCCTGCTCTGGCATGGGTATCTGCTCGGCGGGACGGGCTCGAACGTCTACACGCGCCAGCTCGCCCGCGAATGGAGCCGCGCGGGGCACGACGTGACGGTGCTCAGCCAGGAGCCGCGGCCCGAGGCCCACGACCTCGGCGGCGCGGCCGTGGTCCGCCCGGACGTCCACGGGTTCCTTCCCGTCTTCGTCCTCGACCGCTACGAGGGTTACGAGGTCCGGCGCGTCCAGGACTGCGCGCGCGAGGAGCTCGACGCGTGGGTCGACGCGAACGCCGCCGCGATCCGCGCGCTGCTGCCGGCCGATCTCGTGTTCACGAACCACGTGCTGCTCGGCGGCCCCGTCGGCGCCGCGACGGGGGCGCGCTACGCAGTCAAGGCGCACGGCTCGGAGCTCGAGTACTCGATGAGGGGGAACGCGGAGCTCGAGCGCTGGGGCCGCGAGTCGCTCGAGCACGCGGCCGCGACGTTTGTCGGCTCCGGGCACATCCGCACGGTGCTCGAGGAGGTGTGCGGCACGGTCGCGCGGGTCCACGAGGTGCCGCCGGGCGTCGATGTCGACCTTTGGAGGCCCGAGGAGGGCGGAGCTGCGCTCGAGGCGGTCGTGCGCGAGGCGCGCCTGGACGCTCCCAATCCCGGCAATCGGCACGAACGGCAGCCCGATGGTGGGAACGCGGCTCGGTTGGAGGCTTTCCTCGCAGGAGACGCGCCGCCGACCGTCGTCTTCTTCGGGAAGCTGATCGAGCAGAAGGGCGTCGACGTCCTCCTCGACGCATTCGCAGGGCTCGACGCGAGGCTCGTCGTGGTCGGCTTCGGCCCGGAGCGCGAGCGCCTCGAGGAACGCGCGCACGCCGAGGGCGTCCGCTCCCTGTTCACGGGGCCGCTGGAGCACCGGCACCTCCGCCATCTGCTCGCGCTCGCGGACGCCTGCGTCGTTCCGTCGGTCTTCCCGGAGGCATTCGGGATGGTCGCCGCGGAGGCCGCGGCCGCGGGCTGCCCGCCGGTCGTCGCGCGGCACTCCGGGCTCGCGGAGGTCGCGGCGGGCCTCGAGGAGGCCCTTCCGAAGGGCTTGGGCGAGCTCGTCTCGTTCCCGACGGCGGACGCCGAGGCGCTCCATGCGCGCCTCGAGCGGCTCCTTGCACTCGCGCCGGACGAGCGGGCGACGCTCCGCACGACCGTCCGCAGGGTGGTGGAGGAGCGCTGGAGCTGGGCCAGCGTCGCCGAGCGGCTCCTCGAGGCGTCCAGCTGAGGGCGCTCGGCCGCTATCGAAACGGAAGCGTGAGCGTCTAGCCTTCGCGGACATGCACCCCTCCGATCACGTCCCGCCCGAGCGGCTTCTCGCCGAGGCCCGCGAGCGGTTCGAGGCGGCAGAGGACTTCACGGTCTCCGTCGAGGAGGAGTTCGCGCTGCTCGACCGCGAGACGCTCGACCTCGTCAACCGCTTCGAGGATGTCCACGCGGCCGCGCAGGGCACACCACTCCAGCCGAACCTCGTCGGCGAGCTGATCGCGTCCGAGGTGGAGGTGAAGACAGGCAAGCAGGCCTCGTTTGCCGACGTCCCGGCCGCGCTCCTCGAGCGGCGCGCCCAGCTCGGCGCGCTCGTCGAGCCGCTCGGCCTCCTGATCGGCGCGACCGGCACGCACCCGTGGTCGAGCTGGCGCGACCAGCGGATCATCGACACTCCGCACTACCGCCGGAACGACGAGATCCTCAGGTACGTCGTCTGGCGCAACAACACGTTCGGCGTGCACACGCACGTTGCGATCCGCGGCCCCGACCGAGCAGTCCGCGTCACCACTGCGCTTCGGAACTGGCTCCCCGAGCTGCTCGCGGTGTCGGCAAGCTCCCCGTTCCACGAAGGCGTCGACACGGGGCTCCACTCGGCGAGGACGCAGGTGTTCACGCGGTTCTTTCCGCGTTGCGGCGTCCCCGACGCGCTCCACTCCTGGGAGGAGCACGCGGCGTACGTCCGCTTCCTCTACGAGACCCGCTCGATCGACGAGGCGACGCAGCTCTGGTGGAGCGTTCGGCCCCACATGGACTTCCCGACCGTC
>DASSVY010000344.1:0-2675 GCA_035705535.1 Gaiella sp.
CGGGCCAGAGCCCGGGCTCGAGCTCGACCTCGCGGCGGTCGCCGACACGCCAGCGCGGTGCATCGAGCGCGGCCTGCGGGTCGTCGCCGTGGTCGACGAGGCGCAGCACGACCTGCATGTGGCCCTGCGGCTGCATCGCGCCGCCCATCACGCCGAACGGCCCGAGCAGCGACCCTCCCTCCAGGAGCATCCCCGGGATGATCGTGTGGAAGGGCCGTTTGCCCGGCCCCAGCCGGTTGGGGTGACCCTCGTCCTCGACGAAGCCGGCCGCACGGTTCTGGAGGGCGATGCCCGTCCCGGGTGGGACGACGCCCGAGCCGAACGTCCCGTAGACGCTCTGGATCAGCGAGATCGCCGTCCCGTCGCCGTCGACCGCGCAGAGGTACGTGGTGCCGCCCCGTGGGAGGACTGACGGTTCCGGCTCGAGCGCGCGGTCCTGCCGGACGAGCGCGCGGCGCCCGAGGAGGTGGTCGGGGTCGAGCAGTGCCTCCGGCCACGGCGCATCGCCCAGGTGGGCGTACGCGTCGGCAAGGGCGAGCTTCATCGCCTCGATCTGCGAATGCAGTCCCGGCTCCAGGCCGTCGTAGAGCGCCAACGCGAGGAGCGCCGCGCCGCCCTGACCGTTCGGCGGGAGCTCGCAGACCTCGACCCCGCGATAGTCGTAGCGAAGCGGCTCGACCCACTCCGAGCGGTGCGCCGCCAGGTCGTCCTCGGAGAGCCACGACGCTGCCGCGATCGCCTCCGCCAGCCGTCCGCGATACAGCGCGTCCGGGCCTCCGTCGGCGATACGCCTGAGCGTGTCCGCGAGGCCCGGGATGACGAAGCGCTCGCCGAGCCGTGGGGTGGGGAACGGCGCCTCGGGGGCGTGCGCCCACTTGTCCGCGATACGCGCCGAGCACGCGACCCCGCGACGGGCCTGCTCCGCGGCGCGTCCGAGCGCGCGGTCGAGCCCGAGCCGGCCGAAGCGAGCAGCCAGGTCCGCCCAGCCGCGGACCGCGCCGGGGACGGTGACGGAGCGTGGGCCGGTCTCGTCGACCCTGAGCTCGTCGACGGAGCCGGGAGCGCGCCCGGAGCCGTTGAGACCATGGAGCACACCGTCGTGCCAGACGAGCGCGAACGCATCCCCGCCCAGGCCGTTGTCGGTCGGCTCGGCGACCGGCAGGATCGTCGCGGCCGCCAGCGCAGCGTCGACAGCGTTGCCCCCGGCCTCGAAAGCCTCCAGCCCGGCGACGGTCGCGAGGGGATGGCTCGTGGCGATCATGGCCTCACCGGCGACGGCGGGCATCCGCCTCCAGCCGCTCGGGTGCCCGCCCGGACGGAACAGGGCGCCGAGGTCCAGGTTCACGCGACGATCCTCGCACGCGGGTATTCCACTTGCGGCCCTACCGTGCCATCATGGTCCGCGATGATCCTCAAGCGCCCGAGGACGCCGCACTACGACGATCCCGTCGCGGTCGGGCGGCGCCTGCACGCGGCGCGCGAGGCGGCCGGGATCAGCCAGCGCGAGCTCGCTTTCCCGGGGTGCAGCGCGGCGTACATCTCGCGGATCGAGCGGGGTGAGCGGATCCCGTCGCTCCAGGTGATGCGGGAGCTCGCCCGGCGGATCGGGATCACCGAGGCGGAGCTCGCCTACGGCAAGGAGCCGCTCGACTCGGACGTGTCCCAGGCGGTCCGGGCCGTCGAGGCGGCGGAAGCGTCGGGCGACCCCGGGGATCTCGCGAAGGCGTACCAGGCTCTCTCTCGTGCGGCATCGAGGGCCGCGACCCGGGCCGCGCGAGCCGTCGCCACCGTCTGAGCGAACTGCCACCGTAGGATCGCGGGCGTGAGGCGTGACGCCGACATCGTCGTGGTCGGCGCCGGGATCTCCGGCGTGGCGACGGCTTGTGCGCTGGCCGACAGCCTGCGATCCGTCGTCCTGCTGGAACAGTTCGAGCTCGGGCACGCACGCGGCTCGAGCCACGGAACGTCGCGCATCCACCGCCTCAACTACGGCGATCAGCGCTTCGTCCGCCTCGCGCAGGCGGCCGGAGAGGCGTGGCGCGCGCTCGAGGAGGAGCGCGGCGAGCAGCTCCTCCAGCGGGTCGGGGTGCTCGACCTCGGGCCCGCGGCGCCGGCGACTGCCCGTGCGCTCGCCGCGTGCGGCGTCCCGTACCAGACGCTCTCGGCGGAGGAGGTCGCGTCACGCTGGCCGCTGCGACTCGAGCCCGGTGAGACCGCGGTCTACCAGCGCGACGGCGGGTTCCTGTACGCCGACCGCGCACACGCCGCGCTGCTGGCCGCTGCCATGGATGGCGGTGTCGACGTCCGCGAGCGGTCGCCGGTCCTTGCGCTCGAGCTCGGACGTGGAGCCGTGCACGTGAGCCTCGGCGGCGAGGAGCTCGTCGCGGGGGCGGTCGTCGTCACGGCAGGCGCCTGGGCGCCTCGCCTCCTCGCGACTGTCGGCATCGATCTCGCCGTCGTTCCGACCCGCGAGACCGTGGCGTACCTGGATCTACCCGGTGCAGAGAGACTGCCTCCGGTCATCGACTACGGCGGAATCCCGGCCGCGGGCGAGGGCGGAATCGCCCGCCCGGGGAGCTCGACGTACTCACTCGCCGCCCCGGGACGAGGGCTGAAGGCGGGGCTGCACCACGCCGGCCCGGTCGCCGATCCGGACAACGCCGGCGCGGTCGACG